>JANQKJ010000368.1 GCA_028281205.1 Gammaproteobacteria bacterium | reverse complement strand
ACGACGATGATGACGATGATGACGACGACGACATGGATAGACTATCTGATCGTAATGAACGAGCTATTCGTTCAGATAACTCTTTAGTTAATGAAATCCGTCAATCAAAAATCAGGAATAAACAAGCTACAAAGAATAATAGAAAAAGCAGATTAGATAACTTATCAACAGATTCGTCAGGAGACTCATATATTTCTGGCGAATTACTTGTATTGGTCGATAGTGATAATTATCAAACTATTCTTAATCAAGTTAATTATGACATTCTAAGCGAACAAAAAATTAATTCGCTTAACCAAACGCTAGCAAGGTTTGATGTTACATCAACAAGTTATATAAAGGCTTCCAACACAATTAAGACTTATGCGCCAAATGCAATCTTGGATTTCAATCATACTTATGATCTAGCAAATGCTGAAATTAACGGCCAGATAAAAGAAAACACTATAAAACTAAAAAAATTAAACAATGATCATGACAATATAAAAATTGGCATGATCGATTCGGCGGTAGATAGATTCCACCCAAGCTTGAAAAAATCAGAGTTAATTATTAATGATTTCCATTCATCCGACGCAAAAAAATCATTTGCACATGGAACAGCTATAGCTTCAATATTTGTTGGCAAGAAAACAAATCAACATGTTGGACTTATTCCTTCTGCAACCTTATATGCAGCTTCTGTTTTCGGAATATCAAACTCAGGCAATATCCTCTCAACAACAGAAGATCTAGTGCATGCCATCGATTGGTTAACAGCCAATTCAGTACCGGTAATAAATATGAGTTTTGCTGGACCACAAAATAATTTGCTCGAAAAAATTATTAACGAATCCTCCAAACTGGGATTCACATTTGTTGCAGCTGTTGGAAATAATGGCCCGAATGCCGAACCACGCTATCCGGCTGCCAATCCCAATGTAATTGCGGTAACGGCAATTGATGCAAACAAAAGAGTGTATAGGAGAGCTATCACAGGAAATCATATTGAATTTTCAGCACCTGGAGTAAAAGTAATTGCTGCGCATGATAGCAATTATGCCTATAAAAATTTTTCGGGAAGTTCATTTGCATCACCATATGTTGCAGCAATATTAGCTACGCATCTAGATACAAACGATTCTAATGAGAAATTAAAAACCCTTGAACACTATCGTGAAACAGCCATTGATTTAGGCGATAAAGGTAAAGACTTAATATACGGTTTTGGTTTAATAAAACCCTAAAAATAAAAGCATGAAAACTACTTAAGGATCATTTATGAAATATTTCAACATATTAAAAGCAGCATGTTTAGGTATTACGATATCAGTATTTACTGGCTGTGCAACCATTAAACCACAAGCTGAAGATTTTGACCCCAAAGCTGAAGTAGCAATGATTAAAACGCCACATACATCGGTCTTAAGTTGTCTTGGTGAAATGATAGATGCTAGCTCCTATAACCCAGTGTTCGTAAATGTTCATAGACTGCGTGATGAAACTATACCTGAAGATTTTGAAGATAGGGGCTTAACTGGTGGCGGTATGTGGCTGGCTGCAACAGCAATAACAAGATTAAATACCGACAAAGTTGTTGCCATATTGGCTAGATTTAGTGATGAAGATAAACTGCCTGACAACATAACTAAAATTGATTTTAGAGGTGCATTCACACAGTTTGACCGTCTCGGGGTTACTGGTGATGCTAATATTGAAGCAGTGTTTAGAAGATTTGGATTTGACCTTGGTGGCTCAGAAGATTATGAACTTGTTACCGGTGATTTCACAACTTCAATAAATGGCAGAGTATTAAATTCCACAGCAATCGGTGTAGTTGTATTAACTAATTCCAGGGATGGTGCACTATTTTGGGATGATGGAGATGAATCGGTAGCAATCTCATTAAATGGCAGAGTAAGAGAAGGACGTCAAAATGCTCAAAGGCATATTATTGAAGCTGCTACAGTATTGCATATTGCTTCTTATTTTAATATTGACTATAAAAAGTGTCTAAATAGTGATGGTAGCTATCCTGAAACAGTAACACAAAAACCTGTAAGTGATGATGTCAATAATATTACTTATGATGACCCACTAATGCAGGAATTATGCAAAGATGGTTGTATACAACATAAAGTTAAGCCAGGAGAATTATTGACAGAAATAATTAGTGAAAACTATCAACGCCCTTACGAGCAAGTACTGCCTTATATATTTGCAGCAAATCCAAGTTTGAGTGACCCTAACCAAGTTGAGACAGGACAGATCATTATCTTGCCTAGAATATAGTGCATGCATCTATTTGGCGCAATATCCAAGATATAATTTGTGTTCACTATCAGCTCCATCACCTATTGGAGGTTATTTATATTAACTAAGTGTATTCGAAGATATAGCTTGGCTGATATTGAAATAAATGTAGCATTGCATTAATTACATGCGATACCATTGAGATAAGGGCAAAATGATATCTCATTTTATTGATGGTTTAGCATGCAAAAGATATATTCTATCCGAGGCAAGATAGCGCTCTGTTTGTTGCTATATTGTTTTATTTTATCAGGATGCACAACATTAAAAGGCCCTTACTATGCCAGTGGCAAAATAGGCAACCAAACTATATCTGAGAATCTGGATTCGGATATTGCAAAAATTGCTCTAACATCTTCTCATAAGCAATATACCGATCCTCGCATCAAACAACTACTAGCAAGACTGGACATTAGCAACACTCCTAACCCCTATCAATTACAAAGCTTAGTTAGCGATGGCTCAACAGATTTTGCAACTATTATTTATGCCAGAAATTTATTAAGTGAGGGTAATAACCCTTATTGGCAAAGTCACTCTCTTGATTTAAGCAAACATATAAATTCACCTGCAACTAAAGCTCAAATTAAAGAAAATTTTTCTCAACACCATGCACTATTAGTACCTGGATGGAATTGGGAAACACGCCATGACACAGGTGCTGATCTAGAATTTCAAAGAAAGGCATTAGCCTTATTTGGACTAACATCTTCATTAGTTAGAACCAACGAACATGGTAATGTCGAACAGAATGCTGAAATTATTATTAATGCAATCGAAGAAGCAAAAAATCTTAATAAATCAATCATTATTATTAGTGTAAGCAAAGGTGGAGCAGATACCGCATATGCTTTAGGAAAATTACTCAACAGCGAAGAAGCACCACATTTAAGCGGATGGCTAAATATAGGCGGCATTATTTCAGGTAGCACATTAGTAGACTTAGAAGTCAATGATCCTGAAAAATGGTTGTTATCCATTGGTTTTGCGCCTGATACGCCTCTCACTGCTGTACGAAGCTTACAAAAAGATATCTCATTTAAACGTGCTTCAGACTTATCATATCCAGAAAACGTTACTATTGTGAATTATGTTGCTTTGCCATTCGCTAGTAACTTGAGTAAACAATCTCGTTACAGTTATCAACGGCTTGCACAATATGGGCCCAACGACGGTGCTGCACTAACACATGAAATGCTCGTACCTAATAGCCCTACAGTATTAGAAATTGGCTTGGATCATTTCATGCGTTCATTAAGAGCCATGAACCGCGCTATCGCTTTGCTATATATGATCAGTGAAAGTAAGTAATTATGAAGAAAGTATTGCTCATCAGTCTCTTTATAACTTCTATTTTCAGTCCATGCTCAGCAGAAGTATCTGATAAAAACTTCCAATGGCAAGCATCGGCAGATGAGGATATTTATGCTCCGATCAATAAAAGCCTGCCAACAGATGAATTCAGCACCACATCTGGAATAGTTACTTTATCAACCCTATTTAACAATGAAATTTTCCTAATTGCTGTGCGTGACCCTGATTGCCCCATATCCAGAAGATATGCAGGCAAGTTAAAAGAATTCCAGAAGCAAGGACTAAAAGTTATTTTTCTGTTAACGGGACAGCTAGCACGGCAAGAGACTGCCGAAAAAGATCGTCAAAGGCATAATTTAGATGGCATTTATATTCTAGATAAAAATAGAAAATTAAGCTCATGGTTAGGTGTACAAACCAGCGCTGAAGTATATCTCTTCAATAAAGATTCTAAACTTAAATACCGTGGAGCAATTGATGACCAGTATGGCATAGGCTTCAGCCGAACAAAGGCAAGACAAACATTCCTTAGCGATGCACTAGATGCGGTTAGATACAACCAAGAAGTTCAGCTAAGCGCAACCTCAGCACCTGGCTGCATTATTCGACAAGCAAAGACAACAAACAAAGGCCACAAAGTTAGTTGGAATAAGGATATACAGTTTTTAATTAGTCAAAAATGTCAGTCTTGCCATCGTCCTGGCCAGGCTGGTCCCTTCCCACTAGAAACTTACCAACAAGTATATAACCGCAAAGAAATGATTCGTTTCGTATTAGAAAATAAAATCATGCCTCCATGGTCATTAACTGACGGTTCAAAGCGCTTCATAAATAATGATAAATATCTTGCCAATGCAGATAGGAAAAAAATTATTGATTGGATAGATGCCGGAGCTTTTAAAGGCAGCGAAACTAACACTAATGTTGTTGCAGAATGGACATCTGGATGGAAATATGGTCAACCGGATGTGATTTTAACTAGTCCCGTGACAGTAGATATACCAACGCAAGGTGAAATTGAGTATAAATATCTCAGCATTCCAACCAACTTTAATAAAGACCGCTGGGTACATACTGTCGAAGTAGCAACAGACACACCCGGGAATACTCATCATATAATTTTATTCGTGTTACCACCTAAAGATTCATTCGACAAATTTATGCCCGGTGCACAAGCAAAGACAGATATAAACCGCAAAGAATTGCACAAGCTGGCTTTGAAAGGATTTTTTAGTGGTTATATACCAGGGCTACCCGGCGTTACTTATCAGGATGGGTCTGCAAAGTTATTACCTAAAGGTTGGAGAATTGTTTTACAAGCACATTATCAATCTAATGGGATACATGCTCAGGATCGCCCACAAGTTGGACTACAATTCTTGGATAAGCGGCCCGACAAAGCAATTAACACCCTTGCGGCAACGAATATTAATATATTGATCCCAGCACAAAAAAAGCATCATTTAGAAACAGCAGAATTTAAATTTAACCAAAACGGTGAAATAGTAGGACTGTACCCACATATGCATTTAAGAGGCTCAGCATTTAGATATGAGCTTATTAAAACCAATGGTAGTAAAGAAGTGTTACTTGATATCCCTGTTTATGATCCAAACTGGCAACAATATTATCAATTCAGGCAACCAATTATTATTAAAAAAGGAATGAAGCTTCTCGCGAGCGGCTGGTATGACAATAGTGAAAACAACCTAAATAACCCTGATCCTAACACTGATGTTAGGTTTGGCTTAAGGACTCGCGACGAGATGATGATTGGTTATTTTGATTGGGTTGACGCAAGTAATAATATAAATACAGCGAATTAATCAAGTCGCTCAAATCATGGTTCAGTTTTTTTAACTTCCTGTCTGTCTGACTATATCAGAATTTCACTAGGCAGCATTGACTATTGAATCTTGGCTAACTTCATTCTCTATGGTTTCCGCTAAAGCATTTGGTATATTTAATCTCATTGCTAGCATGCTTAAATAATCACGTTCTGCAGAATTTATCTCATTCATTGTTATTACAGAAACAGCATAAATCTCAGTCGCTATTTCTGGCGTCGTTGCTGCACTGATTAGTGCATCCATGTTTACTGGATTCTGAATTTGTTCTATCAACAGAGCTTCTTCTTCGGCACTTAGCTGGTAAGATTTTATTTGCTTGAATATTGCCTGACTCTCTTGCACATCCATTTGTCCATCAGCCCGACTCGCAGCGATCATAGCTGTTACTAATGTAGATTCTAGATTATGTAATGCGGCTTGGTCATTTTTTGCCGGAAGAAAACCCGAGTTTTCTAGATTTTGTGTATTCGTATTTTCGAACCCAGAGTCTGTAACAGTGGCAGTATTTTGTTTATTGGTATATTTCTTATAAGCTGAATAAGCCAGTGCTCCCACGGCTGCTGCACCGCCTACTCTAAGTGCACTCTTACCAAATTTACGCCCTTTTTTACTCATTAAAAATGAGCCAGCAAGGCCACCTGCTAAACCTGAAGCTAAACCGGTTGCCGCACCGCCTGATAAAACTTTGTCTAATATGCTATTCATGTTACTCATCGATAAATCAAACTCGTAATTTAAAGTAAGCAATATAATCGTTTTTTATAGTAAATAAAATTCGAATTTAAATTACAAATAATCAATTTTTTACTTACTGTTTAACAACTATATAGCGGCTGATATGTACAAAAAAATCAGCTTAGTTTGCTTTGCTGTACTATTAAGCTAATACTCGCACCTCACACCTTTATGGCTTCATTAATCCTTTTACTTGGCGATCAACTCAATACCAAGATCTCTAGCTTACGTTGCTGCAATAAAAGCACAGATCTAATATTGATGTGTGAAGTTGTACAAGAGTGCACTTACGTCAAGCACCACAAAAAAAAGATTGCCCTAATATTTTCCGCAATGCGTCACTTTGTTGCAGAATTAAATGAAAACGGCTTCAAAACCATCTACGTTAAGTTAAACGATCCTGAAAATACGGGAAAATTAAGTAGTGAATTAATTAGAATTACTCGTCTAAATAATATTGACAGTATTCTAGTTACTGAACCTAGTGAATATCGAGTTCTACAAGAACTAAAATCATTAAAAATAAATATTCAGGTAAACATCCTAGACGATGATCGTTTCTATGCATCTCATGAAGAATTCACACATTGGGCAAAAGATAAAACACGACTCCGCATGGAGAATTTTTACCGTTTAATGAGAAGTAAGCATAAGGTGCTTATGAATGAGACTAAACCTGAAGGTGGAAAATGGAATTATGATAAGCAAAATAGAAACTTTCCTAAACATTTAAAAAATATTCCAGACCCTGTTCAGTTTATACCTGATGAAATAACCAAGCCAGTGCTTACATTAGTAGAAAATCAATTTCATGATCACTTTGGAGATCTATATCCATTTACTTTTGCTACAACCAGGAAACAAGCCCTCAAAGTATTAAATGATTTTATCAAACACCGCTTAGCGCATTTTGGTGAGTATCAAGATGCAATGCTTCAAAACCAGCCTTATATGTATCATTCGGTTATCAGCTTTTATCTAAACATTGGACTGTTATTACCCAAAGAAGTTATTAATAAAATCGAGTCTGCATACACTAAAGGCAATATCCCTATTAATTCTGCAGAAGGGTTTATTCGACAAATATTAGGCTGGAGAGAATATGTGAGGGGTATTTACTGGTTAAACATGCCTGATTACGCTAAAAAAAACTACTTCAAAGCCCAACGTAAATTACCTGGCTTCTTTTGGTCCAGCGAAACAAAGCTTAACTGCCTGCATCAATGTATCAACCAAAGTCGAGAGTATGCTTATGCACATCATATTCAAAGACTCATGGTACTAGGTAACTTCACATTACTCACAGGCATTAACCCAGACGAAGTCAATGAATGGTATATGATTGTGTATGCAGATGCCTTTGAGTGGGTAGAGCTACCAAATGTTAGTGGCATGATTTTATATGCTGACGGTGGATACCTAGCGAGCAAACCCTATTCTGCAGGCGGGGCATACATTAACAAGATGTCAAATTATTGCGAGTCGTGCCATTATGATGTGAAACAAAAATCAGGCCCTGATGCATGCCCATTCAATTATTTGTATTGGAATTTTTTGCACACACATAGAAAAAAATTAGGCAATAATCAACGTTTGGCAATGGTATATTCAACACTAAGTAAAATGTCAGCTGATAAAATCAAGCAAATACGGCTCGATAGCAAGAATTATCTAAGCACTCTAAACTAATGGGAAAATATTTAATTATTGGCGGTAATCAAGGCATTGGTGCAGCATGCCTCGATAAACTTATTCAGGATGGAAACCAAGTAATAACTATTACTCGCAATCCATTCAACTCCTATAATAATGAACTTCATACTTCATTAAATGCTGATGTTTGCAAGTCATTTCCTGATATCCAACAGTATACTGAAACATTAGATGGTCTGATTTATTGTCCAGGCACAATTAATTTAAAACCTTTCTTAAACACCAAACCAGTCGATTTTATCCATGATTTTGAAATAAATGTACTTGGATTAATCAATACTTTGCAACACACTATTCCTTTGTTAAAAAATAGCCAGCAAGCAAGTATCGTCGCATTTAGCAGTATTGCAAGCAAGCTGGGTATGAATTACCACAGTTCAATCGCAACATCAAAAAGTGCTATTGAAGGGTTGATTAAGTCCTTAGCCGCGGAATATGCTACTCATAATATTCGCTTTAATGCAATTGCACCTTCTATTGTTGATACGCCGTTAGCAAGTAATATCCTCACAAATGAACAGAAGAAAACAGCTATTGCCAAGAAGCACCCTTTAAATAAAATTGGCTCAACAGATGAAATTGCAGCTATTGCTTTATTTTTATTAAATCCATCTTCAGCTTGGGTTACTGGACAAGTCATACATGCAGATGGTGGCTTATCATCAATTTCTAAAATCTGAGTTCTAGCACTATGAAAATAGCACTAGACTTAAATTCTAAAAATCTAATCACTAAAGATGGTGAACTTTATTTGTTAGAGGACTTCTTTGATACCAACTACGCCGAAAAATATTGCGATCAACTATTACATAATATCCCTTGGCAAAAACGCTCAATTACTATGTTTGGTAAAACAGTTGATCAGCCCAGGTTAATTTCCTGGCATGCGGATCCAGATGTTCATT
>JANQKJ010000345.1 GCA_028281205.1 Gammaproteobacteria bacterium | reverse complement strand
CCTCACTGCGTTTAGGCCATTCCTCATCCAGATAATCTCTTAATAAGCGATGACTTTGGCGAATAATATCAATATCTTTTGTACCTGAGGAGAAAGTATAAGTATCTGGAAAAAACAATCCCTCTAATTTATCTTGCTCAATATTAAGCTCCGTCTTGATATCCTCGACATCATCTATGATGCGCGTGATTTTAGGATGGTCTTGTAGTGCCTGAAAAAAATCCTGGAAGCGCTTACCTTCAACTACGGTAAGTTTATATTGCACCGTGTTACCATTCACCAGGTCATCAAGTATTTGCGCAGGTGTTTGCGCTTTATTAAAACGATACTCACCCGACTTGATAGACTGAGTCTTTTCCTCATACATCGCCAGCAACTTAAAGTATAAAGGCTGCCTGATAAAATCTGCCTCAACTAATCGCGCACTCACTTGATTGAATGTCGCACCCTTATCAACGACAATTTCCACAACCTCATTTTGTTCAGCAGCCACTTCACTCACCGGCTGATTAATATAATTATCAATACTATGCGCAAATATACCTGCAGCAATGACCAATAAAACAATAAGCGATACAAATACTTTTAACATAAGTTAAACAAGATAAAATTTAGATAGATTACTGTGCATATATTCCATTAATCGCTTGACGGCTAAACTAATAGGATAATTTCTTCCCGCAAACGATTTCACTGGCCATACACCAATCACACTGTTACAAACAAATATAGCATCTGCATTTTGCAGATCTGCAAGTTTTAAATCGCTTTCGATGCATTCCATATCAGCGTGGTATGAATTCCTCATAATCCACTGACGCATCACTCCTGCAACACCGGCACTATCCAATTTTGGTGTAATCCATTGTTGCTTAGATTCTATAAAGATATTCGACATGGTACCTTCAATAACATTTCCATTTGCAGCGAACATGATGCCCTCCTGAAATTCTTTATCCCATTCACTTCTTGCCAATACTTGATCCAGACGATTCAAATGTTTAATACCAGCTAAAGATACATTACTTGAAAGCAAATGCTGACATTGAGTCAATTCAATTCCAGTTTGATAGTAATCACCGGAAATCTCAGCTATGTCATCACGATAAACAATACGAGTGCAGCTATTATCTTGTTTATCGTAGCCGTAACCACGTGGCCTAACTCCACGCGTAACAATAACTTTTACAATACAATCATCATCCCCAGCGGCCTGTCTTATATCTGACAAAATAGTGGGTAAATCCTGGACGGGTAAATTTAATCGTTTACAACCATTTTCTAAACGTTGGGTATGTCCCGCCAATAAAACCGGCCGCCCACTTTCACATAAAATTGTTTCAAATACACCATCACCATAGAGCAGACCTCTATCTTGCACAGATATCGTATCTGCAGGTTGACCATTAACTAGCATTCATCCGCCTTAATGTGTAGTTGAGAAAATTCAAAAACAGGATAGTAAAGTAATCATGTATACGAGTCGATGCATCACTGACATTGGAGCACAGTGACTATGTTTGAAAAAATCGTTTAAACGAACTAGAAAATTGACGCAGAGGAAAACTTTAAATTTTCTTAAATGCAACGGTAGCGTTGGTGCCACCAAACCCAAATGAATTAGAAATAGCCACATCCATTGACGCATCACGCGCTTCATTAGGCACGTAATCCAGATCACAATCAGGATCAGGCGTAGTGTAATTAATTGTTGGCGGTAGGATCTGATGATGTAATGCAAGTACAGTAAATAATGCTTCTACACCACCTGCTGCACCCAATAAATGCCCTGTCATTGACTTAGTAGAGCTAACAGCTACTTTATAAGCATATTCGCCTAACGCTGCCTTTAATGCTTCAGTTTCAGCAATATCACCCGCGGGTGTCGAAGTACCATGGGCATTCACATAACCCACATTTTCAGGATTAATACCTGCATCCTTAAATGCATTCTTCATACACTTAGCAGCACCCACCCCTCCTGCAGCAGGTTGAGTCATGTGATGAGCATCACTGCTCATGCCATAGCCTACTAGCTCACAGTAAATCCTCGCGCCACGTGCTTTAGCAAACTCGTATTCTTCTAGTACCATTACACCGGCACCATCACCTAGCACAAAACCATCACGGTCTTTGTCCCATGGACGACTTGCAGTTTCAGGGTCATCATTATGTGATGAGCACAATGCACGGGCTGCTGCAAAGCCACCAATACCCAAATGGCAAGTTGCCATTTCAGCACCACCAGCAACCATGACATCGACATCACCATACTGAATTAAGCGCGCCGCATCACCTATACTATGTGTTCCTGTTGCACAGGCAGATACCAGTGAATAGTTAGGCCCTCTCAATCCATACATAATTGAAAGGTTTCCAGAAACCATATTAACGATATTGGACGGAACAAAGAATGGAGAAATTTTTCTCGGTCCACTCTTTAAAAAGCCTGCATAACTTTTCTCAATCCCAGGCAAGCCACCAATACCAGAACCAATTGATACACCAATGCGATCAGCATTTTCTTCGGTAACTTCTAATCCCGCGTCTTTAATTGCCTGCACACCAGCACCAATACCGTAATGTATGAAAGGATCCATTTTCTTTTGGTCTTTCTTTGCAATGTAGTCTTCCGCATTGAAACCTTGCACGGCACCAGATATTTGCACAGAGAAATCAGATGCATCAAATACATCGATTTTAGAAATGCCGCTGTTACCAGCGCATATATTCTGCCAGGCGCTTTCCACCGTCGAACCTACTGGTGAAACAATGCCCAGCCCTGTAACTACTACTCTTCTAGAAGACACGGATTGATGATTTATATGTATAAAATATGGAGGAAGTCAGTACTTATAAAAATTTAAATACTTACTTATGCGCGTGTACGTAATCGATCGCTTGCTTAACTGTAGTGATTTTCTCTGCTTCTTCATCAGGAATTTCACATTCAAATTCCTCTTCCAAAGCCATCACTAACTCAACAGTATCTAACGAGTCGGCCCCTAAATCGTCAACAAACGAAGCTTCTTCTTTCACTTCTTCTTCACTGACGCCAAGTTGTTCTACAACGATTTGTTTCACTCGTTCTTCAATATTGCTCATTTATTATAATCCTCAAGATATATATTTGTGTGGGAGGAGAAGGGTCGCCATTGTAGTGAAAAGTTTATTTTCAATCTAGTCATTAATCATGTTAAAAACCCGATTCATCATCTAGATATTTTCCAACTAGAAATTATGTTAAATATCAGCGTATTAATATTAGTTATTAAAGTTGACTATAAGAAATATACAGGCTTATTCCATGTGCAGACCGCCATTTACATGCATGGTTTGACCGGTAATGTAGGCGGAATCTTCTGATGCTAAGAATTTAACTGCTTTAGCAATATCCTCGACTTCACCAAGCCTACCCATAGGCAAACCGGCTAGAATTTGCTCTTTCTGTTCTTCAGTAAGTTCATCCGTCATATCTGTGCGTATAAATCCTGGTGCCACACAATTGACCGTAATTCCGCGATTAGCCACCTCCCGTGCTAACGATTTGGTAAATCCAACCATACCGGCTTTGGTGGTTGCATAGTTGGCTTGCCCCGGATTTCCTGTAGTACCTACCACCGACGAAATATTAATAATCCTGCCTGAACGACTTTTCATCATGCCACGCAAACATGCTTTGCTTAATAAAAATACTGAGCGCAGGTTGGTTTCATACACTTCCTCCCACTGCTCTAGCTTCATGCGCATTAATAAAGTATCTCTAGTAATACCGGCATTATTGACCAGGATATCAATACTGCCGAACTCTTGTGTTATTTGAGACAAGCACTGATCTATCGAATCGCTATCACGCACATCAAGCATCATTCCTTTGCCATCTATACCAGCTTCTTGCATATATTCGGTGATATTAGCTGCTCCTTGTTCTGAAGTTGCGGTACCAATAACACGTGCCCCACTTTTGCCTAATTCAATCGCGATCCCCTTACCAATACCACGACTCGCACCCGTGACTAATGTAACTTTATTATCTAACACGTTTATTCCTCAATTGACTTTAATGTACTTTCAAGCGACTGATTATCACTAATACAATAGGCTGCAAGTGTTTTATCGATTCGTTTTTGCAGGCCAGATAATACTTTACCCGGTCCCATTTCTATAACGCAGTTGACACCCATGTTTTTTATCGACTGCATAGTATCCACCCATTTGACTGGTGAATATAGCTGAGCCTTCAGTGCCTCACGGATATCATCATCGGTGTTTGGTGTCGACAAAGTGGCATTTTGAATAATAGCCAGCTCAGGGACTTGCATGGAAATATCCGCCAACGCACCGGCGAATTGTTCTGCTGCCGATTTCATTAAACTTGAATGCGCAGGCACTGATACTGGCAGTTTGAGCGCCCGTTTAGCGCCCTGTTCTTTTGCGGCATCAATCAGTTTCTCAACAGCCGATGTATGGCCGGCGACAACTACCTGTCCTGGCGCATTGTAATTAACCGCTTCTACAACTGAGTCACTGCTACTAATCGACTGGCACAATTCGTCCAACCCTTTGTCATCCAGACCCAATATCGCTGCCATTGCTCCAGTCCCTGCGGGCACCGCATTTTGCATCAATTCACCCCTGCGTCTGGCCAGCACAGAAGCATCGCTGAATTTCATACTATTTGCACAAGTGAAAGCAGAAACTTCACCAAAACTATGTCCCGCTGCTACTTCTGGAGTCTGGCTTGTCGATTGCGCCCAAATTCTGGAAATGGCATAACTTGCAGCCAACATAGCCGGCTGAGTATTTTGAGTCTGGTTAAGCTCTTCCGCAGGGCCTTCCTGTACCAATTT
>JANQKJ010000342.1 GCA_028281205.1 Gammaproteobacteria bacterium | reverse complement strand
GAAAGGCTCAAACAATCCTTGTCCCCATACTTCCATCACCTATTGATATGCGTGCAGCGACGCAATTCATTGCAGAACTTAAAAAATGTGCGCCTGTCTCACAAAAGAAAGCGAAGGTCGCTTTGGTGGCGAATCGTGCACGAGAAATCACTAATATAGCTTGGGAGTTGGAAGAATTCCTTAGCAAGCAAAAAATTCCTTACTTAACAATGTTGCGTGACAATCAGAATTACGTACGTGCAGCTGAAAGAGGTTTGGGTATTTTCGAAATGGGGCCTGCAGCAACTGCTGTAGATAGGGACCAGTGGGCACCAATAATTAAATGGGTCAAGAGTAAACGCAGTCAGCCTTGATCAATACTTAAGTACAACTGTTTACAGGGAAATGGTGAAGGGTTTGTTCAAGCAATTAATCAGTATTGGATGCATAGCCACGATGTTAATTATGGCAGCACAGGCAAGCCCCGATATTAGTATGGAAAAGTTTTTTATAGAGCCACTTCCTCAACAAATGAACAGTAAAGACAAAATAGACACATCAAAAGAGCCCGTGGATTATGTCTTGGTTAAAAAACGAGAGCGTAAATTATTTTTATATGCAGGTCCGGATCTAGTTAAGTCATACAATATCGCACTGGGTAAAGAACCGGAGGGTCAAAAACAAAAGGAAGGAGACTCTAGAACACCTGAAGGTATTTACACGTTGGACTGGCGTAATCCACATAGTAAATTTTACCGCTCAATTCATGTTTCCTATCCCAGCATCTCACAAGAACGCACAGCTAAAGAGGCGGGCATTGATCCTGGAGGGGCAATAATGATACATGGCCAGCCGAATGATTGGTCAGAAAGAATTAAGCTTACATTTGCCCATAAAGACTGGACTGAAGGATGTATTGCACTCGAAAATCAAGACATGATAGAAGTGTGGGACTTGGTTAAAGACGGCACGCCTATCGAAATCAAACCATAAGTATTATTTAGCAAAAACTTTTTTCAATAAATCTGTTGTACGTTTGGTAGGGTCTTCACGAATAGCTTTTTCTTCAATAGCTAAATAATAAAATATCCCATCAATTCCTTTATCTAAAACATGTTGGGTTAAATCAGCCTGAACATCAGGAACTAATGGCAACGATTTATATTCACCTATAGCACTATTATAAGCTTTAATTGCACCTACTTCGTTTAGACTAGCATCAACAATGGGTTTCATTTCATCCGCTAGTGGAGATGACATTTTGCTTTTAAAGTATTGAGTGGCTGCATCATTAGGGCCATTCAATATGGTTTTAACATCCTCCCAAGAGAGTTCTTTAATAGCATTAATAAAAAGAGGCTTAGCTTTTTCAGTAGCTGTTTCAGCCGCTTCGTTGAGTTTATTTTCGAGATTATTTAAAGAACTGCCCATACCAAATTTATTCATGGTTTTTTGAACTGTTTGTAATGAGTCTGGTAGAGGGATACGAATATTAGCATCACTATTAAAGCCACCAGCGGCACTTAACTGGCTTACAACATTCGTTGAGCCAACAGTTAGAGCATCTTTCAGTGCACCAGCTATATCATTATCAGTTATTGATGAGCTGTTAGAGTTAGCAGAATCACTGCTTAATACATCTTTAATTTTATCGAACCAACTGGCGTGTAGTGGCGATGTTACAAATAGTGCGCAAAAGATGATAAGTAATAATGCAAAATAAATGCTTATGTTATGTGTTTTCATTTTTGGCTATCCTGCGTATGTGGCTGGCTAAAACTAAGATTACTAATACCGCTACGAGTTCCTAAATATAGCGCTAGTAAAATTGCTGGTATACCTAGAGCGCCTGCATAGAGGAAGAAGTTAATATATCCGTATAGATCAACAATTTCACCAGAGAAACCGCCTAAAAATTTGGCAGGCAATAACATAACCGAACTTAGTAATGCGTACTGGGTAGCCGTGTAAGTTCTATTAGTTAGGCTTGATAGGTAAGCAATGAACACAGTTCCAGCAATGCCCCCACTTAAGTTATCTGCGGTGATAACAAGTGCGAGAAGTATCGTATTAGGAGCTTGAGTTGCTAACCAAACAAATATTAAATTTGTGGTGACAACTAATACTCCCGCGATGAGTAAAACACGTAAGATCCCCCAGCGCATAACTAATACACCACCCAATAATGCGCCGGCGATAGTTACTCCTACGCCAAAACTTTTTGAGACTAAGCCAACCTGTAATTCTGTATACCCCATGTCCGCATAAAACGGACCTGCCATCACTCCCATAGTGATATCACTCAACCTAAAGGTTGCGATAAATATTAATATGGCAATGGCATAAATACCGTTGCGCTTAAAAAAATCTATGAATGGGCAAATAACGGCACCAATAAACCAGGCGATTATAGTTGTCAGAAAACTAGGTAGTGCTTGAGAGTATGCAATAAATCTTTGAACTGGTGGTTCTTCAGAAATAGAGATGTGATTGGTGCTCGGACCAGGTTCAGATACTAGAATAGTAGTAATAATGCCGATTAACATGCTTATGCCCATAAAGGTATAAGCAAAACTCCATCCATAAAAATGCGCTAGAGAAAAAGCACCACCTCCTGCTAGCAACATACCTAACCTATAACCTAGCTGATAAGTTCCTGCCATCGCGCCTTGTTCATGGTCAGGGGCTGACTCAATACGCCATGCATCTAGTGCTATATCTTGTGTAGCTGAAGAAAATGCTACTAATATCGCAAACCAAACAAGTAGTGTTAAGTTTTCTTGAGGATTTACTGATCCAAGTAACAGTAGCCCTGTAAGTACACCTACTTGGGCTAATATCATCCAACTGCGCCTTTGTCCAAGAGCATGTGTGACTAGTGGAATACTTAATCTATCTACCAGTGGTGACCACAGGAACTTAACACCATAAATAGCTGCCACCCATGAGATGTACCCAATCGTACTTCGATCGATACCTTCTTTACGTAACCAAAAAGATAATGTGCCAAATACAAGTAGCAAAGGTAATCCGGCTGAAAAGCCAAGCAAAAGCATGGCAAGCATTTTTGGGCGTAAATAAACTTTGAATGATTGAGCCCATGTACTCATAGACTTAACTAGAGTTT
>JANQKJ010000324.1 GCA_028281205.1 Gammaproteobacteria bacterium | reverse complement strand
ACTCACTTGCAGTAGCAACAAATTTTGCTGCCGCACGCGCATGCAAACCTAGTTTATTGCAAATAGTCACTTGATCTTCGATCATAAGTGTTTAGTTTCCTTCGCTACATGAGATGATGCCGTCATGGCCTCCTGATAGGGCTTTTTCTTTCATCTCAGTTAAATTTAATTCTGGATAGTTCAATACACGAATAAACATCGGCAAATTAACACCGGCAACAATGTTGACGTCATCTTGTTGTTTGAAACTATTTGCGATATTACTTGGCGTGGAACCATACATGTCAGTTAATACTAGTACACCACTACCATCATTGATTGATGTTAGCATGGCTTGAGCTTTATCGTGTTGTTGGTCCGGATCACACGCAGGGGATACAGATAGTGCTCGACATTTAAGCGGTAGTGTACCGCCGAGTGTGGATTTTGCAGTATGTATAAGTTCTTCCCCAATTTCTCCATGAGTAACAATAAGTATTCCTACGGGCATGATGTTAATCGAACTCCCTATGTCGAACAGTAATAGGTTGCTGCATGATTTTGCCTAATTCAGAGGCCAGTTGGTTGACGCAATATACTGAGCGGTGG
Source organism: Gammaproteobacteria bacterium (assembly GCA_028281205.1). Lineage (GTDB taxonomy): Bacteria > Pseudomonadota > Gammaproteobacteria > UBA4575 > UBA4575 > UBA1858. Next base: position 3,766 of record JANQKJ010000324.1, on the reverse strand, counting down.
TGTCCACCAGTACAACCAATCGAGATAGTTAAATAACTTCTATTTTCTTCTTCGAATAATGGGATCCACTTTTGCATAAACTCAATAATAGAAGTAATCATACGATCAACTTCGCTGTATGAACCTAGGTAATCGATGACTGCAGAATCCTGACCTGACAGGCTCCGCAAGTTTGGCTGCCAGTAGGGGTTTGGCAGACAGCGCACATCGAACATGAAGTCAGAATCGTTGGGGATGCCATGTTTAAAGCCAAATGATTGTAAAACAATAGTTAGGCCAGTTGATGATTTTTTAATTACAACTTCATTAACTAAGGTGCGTAACTGGCGCACATTGGTTTTTGTAGTATCAATGGTGAGATCTGCGTGGTCAGCAATTTTGCTGAGTAATTCTTGTTCTAAGTGAATGGCTTTAATTAATGGTACGTCCTGAGTAGTAAGAGGGTGTTTGCGGCGAGTCTCGCTGAATCTTTTTATTAGCGTATTGATTTCTGCGCTGAAGAATAATACTTCAACTGGGACACTATCGCTTTTCAATTTTTGTACGATATCGATTAAGTTATCAATACTTTCATTGCCAGAGCGAGAATCAATGCCAATAGCAATTTTTTGATGATACTGCTTTTCTTCTGCGAGGCACTGTTCAATGAATGTAGGTAATAGGTTAACTGGTAAATTATCGACACAATAAAAGTCATCGTCTTCTAAAGTGTTTAACGCAACAGATTTACCTGAACCAGATAGTCCGGTGATTATAAGTATCCTCATGATGATGTTTGTTCAATAGAATTTTGTTGCATGCGTATGAAATTATCTGCGGCGTTGTAACCTTTAATCATCAATAAATGATTGCGTACTGCTGCTTCAGTCATCACGGCTAGGTTCCTGCCGGCGGCAACGGGGACACGGATTACTGGGATTTCCAGTCCTAGGATATTTTTAGTTAGCCTTGGTGTGGATAGTCTGTCTTCAGATTTTGGTAATGAGTGTACCGCTGTAAGGTGAATAATTAAGCGCAAATACTTGCTGAATTTAATAGCACTGTCACCGTACATTTTGCGAATGTTAAGCACGCCCAAGCCTCTAACTTCGAGAAAATTTCTGAGTAGCGGAGGGCATGACCCAACAATAATGTCGGGTGCTATGCGCATAAATTCTGGTGCGTCATCTGCAATTAAACGGTGCCCGCGCGTGACTAATTCTAATGCAAGTTCGCTTTTTCCAAGGCCACTCTCGCCCGTTAGCATGACGCCAAGGCTACTTACCTCCATGAATACGCCGTGTAATATGACTTTATCGGCCAGTGCGCGCGATAAGAAATAGCGTAAATGGGTGATTATTTCAGTGGATGATAAATTAGAACAAAATACTGGAGTTTTGTATTGATCAACAAATGTCTTTAATTCTAGCGGGGGCATTAAACAGTCGGTAAAAAATATCGCAATAGTGTCCGAGCCAAATAAACGTTCATAAGCGCGATGTCTTTCTTGTTCGTTGAGTGACTGCAAGTAGTTAAGTTCTACATTACCTAGTACCTGCGCCTGGCTTGAATGAATTAAATTGAAATATCCAACTAAAGTGGCTGAGTCATCACTGAAGCTATGGTGAGAAAACGGTGAATCAAGAAATGCTTCACCATACCAAATTGACAGCTCTAATTCGCTGCTTAGTGAATCGAGGATCGACTTTGGGGTGGTGTTTTCTGACATTTGACACTACTCGATGGTGACATGGTGAAGTCTAAGCGTCCTAATAAATAACTGCCAGTGTTATGCGGCATGCTTATCTGATATTTCTGCAAATATATTCAGTATTTCTTTAGCGGTTGTACAGTTTCTAAGTTTGTTTCTATTATCTTGGTCGGATAGGAATTCGGCGAGTAAGCCTAAGGTTTTAAGATGTTCGTCAGTTGCATCTTCTGGGACTAACAATGCGTAGAATAAAGATACATCTTGCTGGTCAGGGGCATCAAAGTCTACTGCTTGATTAAGTTTAACGACTGCACAACGGATTTCTTTCAGGTTGTCGATGCGGCAATGAGGTATGGCTACACCTTCACCTAGGGCTGTGGTGCCTAAGCGTTCTCTAGCTTGCAAACTGGCGCTCACCTGAGTTGCTTGGATGTCTTCTAAATCTTTTGCAAGTAACTCTCCAAGCAACTCAAACACTCGTTTTTTGCTGCTAATTTCCTGTAGTAGGCGTACGCGACTGACGTCTAAATAACGAGTGAGTGAAACATTTTCCATGGTAAGTTCTAACAGGCATAAAGTGCACTATGCAAAATTTCTGTGCGCGCCTTCCTGGTTATGGTGATCCTTAATTTTTTCTTTATGCTTTACGATCTGACGATCTAGCTTATCAATAAGGTTGTCTATTGCCACGTACATATCATCAGCGGTTGCGTTGGCAAAGATTTTATTTCTGCTGACTAGCATCGAAGCCTCTGCTTGGTGGCGAACTTTTTCTACGCTTAAAACAACGTGGGTATTAATTACATGGTCAAAGTGTCTTTCGAGACGCTTGAATTTCTCATTAACAAAATTTCTTATAGCGGGGGTTATATCAAGATGGTGACCAGTAAGTTCTATCTGCATTTATCCCTCCATGATTTAGTGAATTGATTATGTAGCTCTCAGTTTCTTTATAACCTCCTTCTTGCTGTAATTCCAGTTGCATTTTGAAGTCGGTTATGACCGCTTTGAGTAAGCGGTTTAATCCCTTTTGTTAGTTAATGATAACGCAGCCTGGGTGGTGAATGTGTGGTCAATGTCGATTATTTTGACCAGCGTCATAAACGGTCGAATCTATAGAATCGGTAAAAAATTTTATAAATTACAATTGCTTGCGTTCGTTAGAAGGGGGAATCGACATGGCTTCCCGGTATTTTGCTACCGTTCGGCGTGCTACGTTGATACCTTTTTCGTCAAGCAGTTTGGCAATTTTGCTATCGCTAAGCGGTTTAGCATTATTTTCATCTTCGATAAGTTTTTTGATCATAGCGCGTATCGCTGTAGCCGAACATACGCCACCATCTGCAGTACCTACATGACTGGAGAAAAAGTATTTAAATTCATAAATCCCACGCGGTGTGTGCATGTATTTATTGGTTGTTACCCGCGATACAGTAGATTCATGTAGCTCTAATTCTTCTGCAATATCTCTCAATACCAGTGGCTTCATTGCTTCTGGGCCATAATCGAGGAATTTCCTTTGATGTTCGACAATTGAGGTGGCTACACGCAATAAGGTTTCATTACGACTATGTAAGCTTTTGATAAACCAACGTGCTTCTTGCAGCTGGGTTTTCATATAGTTGTTATCACTGCTATTGTCCGCGCGTTTTATCAGGTCAGCATAGGTTTCGTTAATGCGCAGTTTCGGTGCACTGTCTATATTTAGTTCCACGCGCCACTGATTTCCGCGTTTAACAACACTGACATCGGGTACCACATACTGTGTGTCATTATTGGCAATCTGTGCCCCCGGGCGCGGATTGAGGGACTGGATAAGCTGGATGGTGCTCTGTAGTTCACTGTCACTTAAGTCCATGCGGCGTTGTATTAGTTTAGTGTTACGACTACCCAAAGCATCAATGTAGTGTTGCACTACTTCTTTGGCCTGTTCCAGAAATTCAGTGTCTGGGTCAAGTGTATTAAGTTGTACACTAAGGCATTCAGATAAATTACATACACCGGTTCCTATTGGATCAAGGTGTTGAATTAAATGTCTCACAGCCTCGACTTCATCCAGTTCTAGATCAGGAAATG
>JANQKJ010000305.1 GCA_028281205.1 Gammaproteobacteria bacterium | reverse complement strand
AGGGCGACCGGGTATGTATCTATATGCCAATGGTGCCTGAAGCCGCTATAGCAATGTTGGCATGCACACGCATCGGTGCCGTGCATTCAGTTGTATTTGGTGGTTTTTCACCTGATGCCTTGCGCGATAGAATTTTAGATTCTGATTGTCGAGTTGTGATCACTGCTGACCAAGGTATACGTGGTGGCAAAAACGTCCCACTCAAAGCCAATACGGATCAAGCATTAGCAGATTGTCCTAATGTAAACACTGTTGTTGTCATTAAACGTACAGGTGCCGACATTGCATGGAACGAACAACGCGACTGTTGGTATCATGAAATGATTGCTAGTGAAAATGACAATTGTCCACCTGAACCTATGGGAGCCGAGGATCCACTATTCATACTTTACACCTCCGGTTCGACAGGCAAACCCAAAGGCGTTTTACACACCACTGGCGGTTACTTGTTATATGCTGCGATTACACACAAATATGTGTTTGATTACAAAGATGGTGAAGTATATTGGTGTAGTGCCGATGTGGGTTGGGTTACAGGACATACTTATATTGTTTATGGTCCATTATGTAACGGTGCTCAAACACTCATGTTTGAAGGTGTACCTAACTACCCAGACGGTAGCCGCTTTTGGCAGATTGTTGACAAGCACCAGGTAAAATCTTTTTATACTGCACCTACTGCTATCCGCGCTTTAATGGCATTAGGTGACGAATTTGTAGAAAAAACACAGCGCACTAGTCTGCGTTTACTGGGTACAGTTGGTGAACCTATCAATCCTGAAGCATGGGAATGGTACTACCATAAGGTTGGCAATGGTCAATGCCCTATTGTCGACACGTGGTGGCAAACTGAAACTGGTGGACACCTGATTACACCAATACCCGGTGCTGTTGGCTTAAAACCAGGCTCAGCGACATTACCCTTTTTTGGCGTACAGCCTGTTATTCTTGATGACCAAGGCAACGAACTCGAAGGTGAGTGCCAAGGTAATTTAGCAATGAAATTTCCATGGCCCGGCCAAATGAGATCAGTGTATGGAGATCATCAACGCTTTGTAGATACTTATTTTTCACAATTCCCCGGTTATTATTTCAGTGGCGACGGCTGCCGTCGTGATAAAGATGGTTATTATTGGATTACTGGCCGTGTTGACGATGTACTGAATATCTCAGGCCATCGCTTGGGTACAGCTGAAATCGAAAGCGCATTAGTACTACATGATGCAGTTGCAGAAGCCGCAGTTGTCGGTTGTGAGCATGCAATTAAAGGTCAAGCAATATATTGCTATGTAACAACCATGGTTGGTGTAGAGCCGAGCGAGGAATTACGACAAGAGTTAGTTGAATTAGTACGCAAAGAAATTGGGCCATTTGCCAAGCCGAACTTTATTCAGTGGGCACCAGGCTTACCCAAGACACGTTCAGGTAAAATCATGCGCAGAATTTTACGCAAGGTCGCCGCAAATGAAGTCACAGAGTTAGGCGATACTTCTACCCTGGCAGATCCAACTGTAGTTGAAGATATCATTGCTAATCGACTTAACGTCTAAAGAAATAGCGAAAAACTTACTACTATGCAAATGCAATCCTAGGAAGCACTGATTATTTAGCAGAGCGACTGAGACGAGGCAAAACAACCAACAAGCACAGTGTATTTACAACACATGAACATTGTGAGTTGTTTTTTAACAAAGTATCAGAATAAATCAGTGCTTCCTAAACATAAAAAAGCCACTGATTAAGTAATAATTCAGTGGCTCAATAACACCTTCTCGAGTACATTATTATTGTAATTCTATTCCCTTCCTTCCATTTGAACTCTTATTAAATCGCCTGTATCCAGGTCCATCAACAAACCAATATTCTTTTCATACATATTAAGGTAGCCTAATTTCTCCTCACCGGAATCGTAATCAAAATAAGTCACATTACCCATCATTAAATCTTCTTGACCAGCATCTGTGCTCACATAAATAACTGTGCCGGTATCCATATTGAAACCCTGCCAGGCGAAAGCTGACACTGAGTAAAATAGACAAAACAGGAAAGCAACTATGGACTTCATGATGATTTTTAATCAGCTCTTAGGAGTTTGGTATGAGGCAGTATGCCTAAGCGCAAACAGCTAGATTGAGGATTACTTCAAGATAATGACCATTAATCGTTATATTTATACATTCTGTCTCTATAACCATATTTAAATAATGGTTATAGAGACAGTTAGCCAACTTCGATTAAATTAGGTACCGTTATTTTCACACCAGGTTTGATACTATGGAAATCCACATCTGGATTATGTTGCCTTAATAACCAAATAGGAACTTTAAATTCGCGCAAGGCCAACACCCATAAAGATTCACCACGTTTAATAATATATTGGTGGGTCGAGTCTATTCTGTATTGAGCAAAAAACGTCTCTTGTAGGCGTTTTTGATAGGCGATACGCCTTTTTTCAAATTCGACAGGAGAAATTTCTGAAAAATCTAATTTGATGCGCTTACCCAACACGACTGGTTTACCAAACTTCATATTATTGATTTGTCGCAAGCGACTGGCACGTAGATCTAACCATTCCGCATAATGTCCTAAGGTCTCAGATGCCTGTACTTCAATAGTATTTCTTTGATCGACTGTGTAATCTGCCGGGTCGGTTAATAATGCAGGTGCATCCATATCAACTAACTCTGGTTCGGCAACCACGCTAACGTCCAACTCCTCAACCTGCACATTCTCAATACGCGAATCGTCAGGTTTTTCAATTTTGATCTCATCATTGGTAACAGTTGCGGCAATTTCTTGTTTGTCAGAAACGACGGCTTGTGTGGTTGGTGCTTTTGCCAACATTACTACTTCATCTTTAGCTTTTTGCGGAGCAGTTTTATCTTGTTCATTTAAAGCTAGTTGTTTACCTGCTTTTGTAACTTTTACGGGTAAACGTAATTTTTGACCAGCACGAATATAATGAGCACTACTCATGTTGTTTGCGACTAAAATGTCTTTTACTTTAAAGCCATATGTGTCAGCAATTTCAGATACTGTATCGCCACGTTTTACAAAATGAAACTCATCAGGTGTTTGCTCTTTGTAACGCAACTCGCGAGGAATCGCCGCAATTAATTGGCTGGCTGGTTTAGTTAATAGCGGTTTAGGAATCTTTAAAACAAATCCTTTTGGAATACGTTTAGTATCACTCCATACGGTTTGCAGTAAAGCACGATTATGTTGTTTTAACCGACTTTTACTGATATTTAAATATTTTGCTATGTCTTTAGCAAAGTAATAGGAGTCCAAACTAATTTTTTCATATTCAATTGGCTTATTTTTACTGAATGAACCAAAGTACTTTTCAGGGTTAGTGTCCACTTCAAGTGCAGCCAAAAAAGCAACATAAAAATTTCTCGAAGCAAACCCAAAAGCGCGACCTTTATATTTTCTTACGATAGTTGCGATATCGCGTGTGCCTAATTTATTAATAGCCCGACGCATACTCGCTACACCATGATTATATGCAGTAAGTGCCAATGGCCAACTTTGAGTCAACTGATAGTTGTGGCGTAATAATTTTGCTGCAGCGACTGTCGATGCAAACGGATCCATTCTTTCGTCAATCAGATGATCAATTTGCATATAGCGTTTACCTGTCGAACGAATAAACTGCCAAATACCCGCAGCTCCCACATGTGAGTAAGCTTCAGGATTGAATGATGACTCTACATGCGGCAACACTGAGAGTTCAATAGGCATATTAAGCTGAGTAAATGTCTCATTTATATATGGACGCCATTCTCCGGAACGTACTAATCCTCTAAGGAAGCGATCCGACTGACCACGTTGAAATCTAATATCTCCCGCTGCTGCAAGCAAACGTTGTTTAGAAACACTATCACCCCACATAGACAACACACGTTGCTCATCATTTGATAAATTTTTTCGTTTTTCTGCAGCTAAAGACTTAAGTATTAACACATACTTAGCTTTTGTTTTTTTAATGTGTTTTTTATTGGCGCGAGGACTGCCCTTAATGTCTATCTTGTCATAAACAATAGATAAATTTCTTGCATCATGTATGTAACCACTACGCGTATCCGCTTCAGTATAAACACGCAACCAGAAGTTAACATCGTCTTGCAGAATAACAGGTTTAGGAAAGTTTTCCGCTGATGCTATAGAAAAGCAAAATTGAAAAACAATAATAACAAGAATCTGATAGCAGTATTTCATCAGGAATGCTTATAGACAAAGTTAAGTTATTTATTTTTTAATTTCAAAATACTAGTTATGACCAACATAACCCAGGGTGTACCATGCAACAGAAAATCAAACCAATCAATAGCACGCATCCCTTCAGCTCCAGCCGATATCCACTTTATTTTTTCCCATAGATGTGGCTCAGGTGTGAATGGCGCCAAACCAAGAGTTAACGAAATAATCAACCAAACTAAGGGATTCATTAATGTTGTTTTCATAAATATTCAACTAATAATTTTTATGGGTGACATTTGTTCGCTTTGAGCATGTATTTTACCAATTATGCATGCGTCGTAATAACCTAACTGCTTAAGTTCATTTAAACACACTTGCACATTGTCTGCCGGCAGTCCGGCAAGTAAACCACCGGCTGTTTGTGGGTCAAATAGTAGCGGATAATCAACATGTTTAGAGGCTTCATCAATATTCTGAATTGCGCGTCTCAGGCGAATATTTTGTGGTTGCAATGAAGATAATATTCCTGCCGCAACAGTATCCCGAGCACCATCAAGCATAGGCACTTGTTGAATGTAAATCTCAGCATCCACGTTAGATGCGCGCGTCATCTCAACCAAATGCCCAACCAAACCAAAGCCAGTCACATCAGTACATGAAGTTGCATGATATTTCTGCAAGCAATGCGCTGCTTGTTGATTTGAAAGCAACATTGTTTGAATTGCACCATCAATCCAACGACCTCTAGCTTTGCGACGCATATCTGCCGCAAATAATGTGCCAGTACCGATTGGCTTAGTTAGAACTAATAAATCACCTTCTTTTAAGCCTTCCTTACGCCATACTTTACTAGGGTCTACTAAACCATTAACTGTCAAACCAAACGCTAACTCAGCTCCTTCTGCTGAGTGGCCTCCGACTAAAACAGCACCAGGAGGCTCGAGTATTTTAATAGCTCCAGCAAGTAACTCATATAAAGTCTCTTCGACTATCTTTTCACGACCATAAGGAACTGTAGCTATTGCAAGCACCGACTGAGGTTCTGCACCCATTGCATACACATCACCTAAAGCGTGATTAGCAGCAATGGCACCAAACTGAAATGCATCATCAATAAATGCTCTAAAGTAATCAACACTCTGCACCATGACTTTACCATCGGGAACTGCCAACATTGCTGAATCATCAGGTGAATCTCTACCAATTAACACATCATCTCTATTATGTGTTGGTAAACGCTGCATGACACGTGACAGCACTCCGCTACCTACTTTTGCCCCACAACCACCACAACGCATCGCGATAGTTGATAATTCTTTGATTGCAGCTTCATCAGCGAGTCCGGTTGCAAAAACATCTGATTCCAACTCGTCCATTTCAGGTAAATTATTAAATTTGCGCATGAATTCACGATCAATCCAGTTTTTAACCTTCCATAACCATTTACCTTCCAGCGATAAACTTCCTCTAGAGGCAACCACATATTGATCTCCAGTACTGATTAACCCCAAAAAACTTTTTTGCGGACGATAATATTTTAATGACTGCCCTAATGCTGATCGTTGCAGGTTATTTGTCAAAACAGGACCCTGCCTTACTGCAAATACACCTGATTTAGGCCGTGGATCAGGCAATGATGCAACA
>JANQKJ010000249.1 GCA_028281205.1 Gammaproteobacteria bacterium | reverse complement strand
TGGAAAATTGCCACCTTTAATAAGTCGGACAATTTTTTCAGAGTCAATTTTATCGCTTTTAGACTTACCGCCGTGAATAGCTTTCATATAGAGCGCATGACCGAGGATAAAAGATATGTGATGTTCTTTGCACAAATTGGCCAGCCAATACCAGCTAAACATGCACTCGACGCCGACAATAAGATCATCTTTGTACGGCTCAATCAGTTTAAGAAACGGCTCAGGCTTAGCGGGAATATTTTTGTGTAACAGGATGTTACCGTTGCTGTCTAGAATACAGACATACATTTTCTTGGTGTGAAGATCGATACCGCAATAATGTTTGTGTGAATTGGTATAGAATTTCATAGGGCCTTCTCCTGAGTTTGTCTATCGAATGTTGGCGCATTGATTATGACAGACGAGCAACCTTCGTGTAGCGGCGGTTGCTGGGGGAAGGTCATTACAGAGTTTCAAGAGCAGGCAGTCGATGTCCATTTCGCAGCTTGACCTGCTATATGGCCGCCACTGCTACTAACGTATGTGAAATCGATATGAACGAAATAGAACTTTGCCGAAAGTATATGGAAGTATTCTATGAATCGAAGGACTTTGATTCGTTAGTTCCATTGTTTGATGAGGAATTGGAATTTGAGGGGCCTTTCATTAAATGTCACTCTGCTAAAGAGTATATAGAATCTTTGAAAGCTTCTCCTCCAATCGGTGTTTCATACGAAATGTTAGAAGAATTTACTAATCAGAATTCAGTATGCTTCATATATAGATTCAGTAAAAATGGCGAAAGTACGTTAATGGCCCAGACTTTTTGGTTTAAAAGAGGGCGCATAAATAAAGTACGCCTTGTTTTTAATCCGGAGGCAATCACATAACAAAGCAAGGCACGGGATGTTAAATGCCAGTAATAAGCATATCTATTGCCGAAATAATTTCGTCTCTAAAGCCTTCAATAGAAGTAACTTTAGTTTTTAGGGCAGAAGTAGGGATACTTGTAATTTGATGTGTTAATAAGACGTAAGATCCCTGTTTTATTTTAATAACAGGGCATAGTCTTTCGGCATTGGTATCCTTTAGATCTTTATGTTTTGAAAGCGGGATAACAATTCGTGAGTTAAGCGAATCTAGTAGTTTATGTTGAACGTCAACGAAGTAAGGGTACGCTTTATTTGAAGCTTTGTTTTCGTTTTTGTACAGAGTGAATTGGCTCATCAAATCTCCCTATATGAATCTGAGAAGAGCCCATTTTTTTCAGAATGTGCATTTAATGCCTCAATTGCATCTGAGTTGTTTTTTAACCATTCAGTACGCTGGAGAGCTCTAACTTCTTCAATTAAAGCTTGTTCTAATGTGGCAGATAGGTTAATTTTTAGTGCACGTGCTTTTGCCAGTAAGTCACTGTTTATAGTGAGGTTTGTTGCTTTTTTTGGGGCGGTTTTGTCAAAAGTAGGTTGCATATTTGTTACCTCTGCTGATATGTATAGGGGTATCATATGCGCATTTAATATGTTGGGCAAGTATGGCATTTAACAAGCGCATGCATCTAACAGTCTATTGCGCGGTTCAAATTGTGTTGTCACGTCGTTATAGCACAATTCGCTCCGCTCCATAGCCTGGAGCTGATGTGGGCGTTATATTTTTTATTGAATTATTACTATGATTAAACGAATTGCTATGTGGAAGTTGAGGCCAGATGTAGATGTAGAGGAACTAGCTGCTGCAATTAGATCTTTAGAGGAGAATGTTGATTCGATTATCGATGTCGATGTAAGTATAAATATAAATCCAACAAATTCAGCTTATGATTTTTTCTTTCGGCACGCCAATAGTGCTCTCGCGAGACTTGGTTCTTTTGGTATAACATTCTATATCCAAAGTTATAGTCAATTGGAAAAGTCAGCCTTGTTCTGAACTGACACTTGGTTGTTTAAAAGCATTAGTGTTATGCTCATAGTTTGCTGCGTTTTCCGGGTGATTTTCTAACAAAATTTTTAATACATTCATTGTTGCTCATTGGGACGTGCTAAAATCAGCGCTCCCATTAACATAGCGTTGATATTAATTATAAAAGAAAATAGTTATGAAAAGTATGTGATATTTAGTAGGGATTTTTACGTTGATCTCTAGTTTTTCCCAAGCTGAGTATTTTGAGCAACAGGTAAAATAGTAAAATATAAGGGCAATAAATACGTTAGTCTAGCAACATAATTATGAATTACATTGAGAGCTATGTTATATGTTGAATTGTATTATATGCATGGATAAAATCTTGACGATGCCTAGGAGAGATGTAGATATTGATACAAATAATAATGACAGGTGTGCGAGATGTAGATGTCCGCACCCAATTACCCCTGTGGTGATCTCAGACCTCCTCCAGGATCATTTAATATTAGACCGTAGTTTGTATCATTCGGATGAAGCGATAACAAATGTATCTTTCTTAAAGCTACGCTAATGTAGCTTTTATGAGACTTCATCAATGGTGGAAAGGATAGTAATTATGTTTGGTTATTTTTCCAAAGAAACTGTCAAGATCATTTCAAGTGGTAGAAATCCCTACCCTTCGGCAAAAGAACAACGAAAAATATTTGGCAGATCAAGAAATTTTTTTATAAAGAATCTTTCATTATTCATATTTTTACTTCTGAATGGTGTGATTTCTGCGCATGCTGTCGGCTATGTTAATGTAATTGACTTCGGTGCCACTGGGAATGACACCAGCGATGACACTCAAGCCTTTGAGCAAGCCATCCTTACAGGGAAGTCTATCTATATACCCACTGGTACATACCATATAAGCCGACAACTCCAGTTTCATAATAGAAATATTTTTGGCGATGGCATTCATCATTCAAAGATTGTTAGCACCAATCAGAATAAAAGTGATGCAATTCTCGCAGTGGGGGGTAACTCAGTAATTAGTAATTTGCGAATCGGTTTTCACGAAAATGTGGAAATACTCTCCGCAACAATAGGTGAGTATGTAGGTATTAAGTTAGGCATCTATGTTAATAACTTCCCACAACCTTTCGCCCGCGGCGCTGCGATTAGAAATATCAAAGTCGAGCATGTAGGCACAGGGATTTATAATGAAAACTCAGCTGAACTTTCTACATTTTCGGCAACATTCGATACTCTTGAAATAACTGGTTTTAGATTTCGTGGCATTGATTTTAGATCGCCAGTAAGGACTGGAAACCTTTATCAGAATATCTACCTTAGCAACGCAGGAATGCCTGGTACATGCGATACTTTGTTTGCCCTAGATGGTGAAGAAAGTGAAACTGTAATTAATCAGTTAAACCTGGAAAGTGCCAGGTGTCAGGCAGGTGCGTTGTTGCGAGGAGTTCGAGCTTTTAGTATTGGGTCTATTCATATTGAAGATGTTACTTTAGTCTCAAATTATGCCAAGTACTTGAATATCGATCGTTCTCAGGGGTGATAGACGCACTATCGCTTTATTATAGTGAGATTTCCAAAGTGGGAAACGTGCTAATTTTAGTTGATCGCGCTGACTATACCCAAGGCAGTGCTAACAATAATGGTGTTGTTAATGGTCTCATTGTCAATACATTACATGTAAAAGGGCTTAACGATCGAGGAGCGGGGGGCGGTGGTCTTGATCAATCAAATGGCTTTTGGTTTGTCGCCAGGCCTCAGCAAAGTAATAATATTCCTTTTTACGTTACAATCAATAATTACACTTATTCTACTTTTTTAGCTGATCAGAATGCTTATGAAAGTTTTGCCCGCGACCCTCAAGGTAATATTTCGTTCTTGAAGCTAGGCCAGCTTCCCAGCTCAGGAGCAACTCAAAATAGACCAAGTTATAGAAGAATCGCTTATATTACTCAGTACTTTGATACGACACTCAATAAATTGCTTTTATGGAATGGTAGTCAATGGGTCGATACTTTAGGTCAAAGCCATTAATATAATCTCGATTACATATAGCTTTTTATACAATAATTAAAATTATTTAGGTGTGAATTGTATGGTATTTTCTCAAGCTGGACTTCATTCTTGTTTGGTCGTGTTACTTTCTTTTTGTTCAATAACTTCAGTAGCAGCTTTTGAATTGCAAAAAAGCTATTCGGGAGATGGCCATGTACAGGGAATATCTGCCAACGGTGAAAGCATCTTTGATTCAATTTACGTGGCCTATACTGACCTTATAATTAAGGCAAACAGTGCAGGCGTCGAACAAGCTCTGAAATTGGCGGATACTATAGACGGTATCACCGTGCACTATGGTGATCTTGTATTTGTTAATAAAGATGCCGACGGTGTGGAACTGAACAAAGTATTTGTTGCCGTTGAGAAAGATATTAATAAATTCAATATCTATACAGAGAACAAAGTGAATGATTCTTTTATCTACGTTCTGGATCAAAACCTTAATGTAGAGACAAAATTCGATATTTCAGCGTATACCAAACACGGTGCAGGCGGGATTGGTTGGGGTAAAGTTAATAATAAATGGCGCTGCGTAGTTGTAGGAGGGCTGGATCGTTATGGGCCTGAGCCAGACAAAAACAGAGCATATGTTTTTGAATATAAACGCTCAGATAATTCATTTGTTCATGTCAAAACTCTCTACCTTCCTACTAACTATACAAAATTTGGATTACAGACCGCTGAATACGACGAGAGCAGTGACTATTGGTGGTTTGGAGCTTACAGTGGTGGCGACACTCCCTTTGTTACGTTTAAATTTAACCTTAGAGGAGCAGAGCCAGTACTCGCCGGATCAAGTACCCAAAAATATGCTGAAGGTATTCATTCTTTAGGAAAGAATAAGTTTCTTCGCGTAGTTGATGAAAAACTCGGAAAAATTAGCGAACAAACTCTTTATAGCGACTACAAAGCTGTAATGAGTGTTGTGTTTGAGTCACTAAGAGATAAAAACTAAACTATTTGAATTAAACCTATATAAATTACGAAGAGGTTTCTATGAGGTCTTTCAACGCTTTATTTGCATTAACTATTCTGTTGCCACAAATTTCATTCGCTGATATCCATAATATCGATGGCTATGTCGGGAGTATTAGATACCATGAAGCGAACAACACAGTCTGGGCTTCGTGGTCAAAAAAACTTTGGTTTAAATTGGAAAACCCAAGCAAAGAAGTTGAAAAATGTTTATACGACTCTTCTGACGATTCTCAAGACGGTTACTATATTGCTGTTCCAGAAGACAATGAAACAGCAATAGCTATGATTCTGTCAGCAAAGATGATGTACAGCAAAATACAGGTAAGAATTAATGACGATCAAAAAATTCACGACCATTGTAAATTGCAATACATCACCATACTGTAAAGTGTTAGTGCATACGAGTGTCCATTGTGCTTTGCTGAAGCTCACGTTTAAAGTGACTTAGATTGTACTCGGTCTTAGCTAACAACAGATTAATGTCGTTTTTGCAGAATATCTGCAAACAAACATCTATCCAGCATCGATCTTATGCGTTGGATAACCATATACTCTATATCCAATAGTGATGCGACTGTTGAGGTGACCGTTTTTAAAAACTGTCGCCTCCGCGTACTAGAATCTTGTTGGTTATCCTAAGCAGCAGTGATTCAAAAGTCGGGCTCGCAGACAACTTCTTTTTGACATTTGACCAATGCCATTGATTCGCCATTGGAAGAAAAAATTGGATCTTCTTTAATAGCCCAAAGAGTGCCAAAGTCAGTACTGCTTTATACAGTGTGATAGAAACAGCAAAAGCAAATCATCTCAATGAATATGCTTATCTTAAGTTGTTATTTACCTATATACCACAATTAAAAAATGCTGCTGACATTGATGCACTTTTGCCATGAAACATGAAGACTGTTGCCAGAGAACTTCAATTGTATTGATAGTTGGAGTCTATTTACTAGCTTATTTAAGTGGCTAAACGAATATACACACCAGTGAGTCTAAACGGGCTCAGAATAGTACTAACATTTTTCTGAAAATATTAAAGATGCTCGATTTCTTTTAGCCCATTGTTTTTTTGTAGACAATGACTTACAAGTAGTACTAAAGCATAACTTCTCACAATAACAAAGAGCACAAAAAATGAACCTAAAAATCATGTCAATTAATATTCTTTTTACGTCTGTCGCTCTGCTCAGTGGCTGCGGTTTGCCCTGCAATGAAAACTTGCCGCTGGTGCCCCGTCTACAATGCGAAAATTTCGGCATACCTTCTATAAGTTCAGCTATGAATTTTTCTGAGCCTCGCATTGAAAGCAGATATGAAGTCTGCAATGTTAAACAATTGACCTTAAATACTGAGGAAGAACGCTTTGATTGTGCAGAAGAAACATTCTGGCACGGCTTTAGTGATGGCCGTCTATCCGCTCGCCAGAGTGCAGTAGAAATACTCAGCAATGTCATCAACCTAAATGCCGATTCAGATAATCTGGAAAATCTTGCAAGGCTCTACAATTTGCGTAGTGACCTAAGGATGGCCATGGCCTTAGAAAACGGCCAAAATCAGTATATAATCTTTGCTGATCGCTTTATTCGTGACGACCTACGCAAAGCACTCGAAATCAACCCTGGTTATGAACCTGCACAAGCGTTTCTCGACACCATGGACGTGGCGCTCGCCATTATCTCCAATAACTGGAGCAAGGCTATCTCGTTCGCGGAGGCGAGTCTAGACCGTATTGAACTGCTTGCAGATTCAGATCCTCACCTTTTCACCGGAGCAACTTTTTCAGTAAGCGGTACATACCAAGGCTTTCCGCTAGCTACAGGCATTCC
>JANQKJ010000236.1 GCA_028281205.1 Gammaproteobacteria bacterium | reverse complement strand
TAGGGTCTTCTAGTTCGCGTGAAACTTCTTCTAGCTGTTCAGCCTTAGTATCAAAGTCAAAGATACCCCCTTAGCGCCGTTACGCGTTCACTAAGTTCTTTTAGCTGAGTATAATAAGGTGCTAACTCCATTATTTAATCCATTATTGAGTTATTTATCTTTTAGATTTAGTCATACCTGACAAATAAGATAGTCGACTATGATCGATCATAGACCCGAAATTTGCAGCAGTATTCTACTGGAATACAAGTCCTCAGTGAATGCAAAAATCTCACTGCATTGCACGTACTTCAAGGTGTTTAATTAGCAGTTGCGGCGTTTCAATACCACGAAAACGGTTAACATCTAATTCATAAGCAGCATGCACTATGGTTGCTCTATTATTCCACTTATAATTCGCATAATTAAATGCGATTGCTGCCAGTGAATGTTCCCCATTAGTTGGTTGCAAAGTAAGCTTCAAGTGATGCTCACCCACTACTCGATAATCGAGCACCTTACATTGACCATCAAATACCGGCGCAGGGAAACCTTGCCCCCAAGGCCCCGAGTCGCGCAAAGATTTAGCAGTGGCTAAGCTAAAATGGTCATCATTGAGTTCACCATCAGACAAAATTTCCTGGTGCAGATCATCCTGACTAACCCACTCTGAGAGCACTTGGTTGAATGCATCAACAAATTGCTGGTATTTATTTTTATCCAAGCTCAAGCCCGCAGCCATAGCATGACCACCAAATTTGGAAATGATATTGGGATGTTTTGCAGCGACTGTATCAAGCACATCGCGAATATGCACACCCTGAATTGAACGCGCAGAACCTTTTAATTCATTGTTACCAGCGTCAGCAAAAGCAATTGTTGGCCGATAATATTTTTCTTTTATGCGTGCGGCGACAATACCAATCACACCCTGATGCCAATGTTGCTGATATATGCATATACCAATAGCTAACTGTTGTGAACTTTGATTGAAGCCAAGATCAATTTTTTCCAGACTTTTTATCGCTTCGTCTTTCATCTGGCTTTCGATCTCTCTGCGCTCTACATTTAATGCATGCAAACGGGCAGCCATTTGGTCGGCAGTTTCATGACTAGGACATAACAAACACTCGATACCAATCGACATATCCTCAAGTCTCCCCGCCGCATTAAGCCTAGGGCCAATGTAGAAAGCCAGATCACTTGCAACAGCACGCGAAAACTCACAATTAGCCACTTTGAGTAAAGCTAATATCCCAGGGCAACATTGTCCGGCTCTGATGCGCCGCAAGCCTTGCTCAACTAGAATACGATTGTTCTTATCTAATGGAACCACATCAGCCACAGTGCCTAAAGCAACCAAGTCTAATACCTGAGCAAAATTAGGTTCGGATAGCTTATTATTTTTGAACCAACCCTGCTCTCTCATATAGCTACGTAATGCAATCAGTACATAAAACATCACACCAACGCCCGCGAGAGATTTACTAAGAAAATTATCGCTAGGCTGATTTGGGTTAACAATCACATTAGCTATGGGTAATACATCACCAGGTAAATGGTGATCAGTCACTAATACCTCAATTCCCAAATCCCGCGCGTGTTTGACGCCATCGATACTGGAAATTCCATTATCAACAGTAATGATCATGTCGGGTTGATATTGTGCAGCCAAATCAACAATTTCAGGCGTCAAGCCGTAACCAAATTCAAAGCGATTGGGCACTAAATAATTAATATGTTGGGCACCCAATAACTTTAACCCTCTCATAGCGACAGCAGTACTGGTAGCCCCATCAGCATCGTAATCACCCACAATAACAATCGATTTAACTTCTTTGATTGCAGTAAAGAGTAATTTTGCAGCTTCTAGTGTGCCGCTAAGTGAGCTTGGCGGCAGAATATTTTGTATCGTCAACTCCAAATCAGCGGGATCTGTCACGCCTCGATTGGCGTATACTCTCTGCAGTAAATCTGGAAGCTCAGATTGCGCAAGTGGTTGTTCTATAAGCGCTGCGCGGCGTTTAATTTGTGAAATCATTAGCGCAAGTTTACCAACATCAAATTAAATCTCACATGCGAATGTGGATAAATTTACATATGAAGTTATTTCTAAATATCTATAACAAGTTATTGTTTTAATTTTAATTTATATCGATGTCTCAACGATTACTCTTTCTCACTGGTAAGTTAGCTGAAAAAAGTTTGCATAAAGTGCTAGAAAGCATGCAGCCTACGGAATTTAGCTATGAGGTGTATCAAATCGGCGTCAGTGTCGCGGCCCTCATGACAACAGACTTAATTGCACGGCGCTTAAAAGAAGTAAATGACTACGACAAGATTATCCTTCCGGGACGCTGTCGGGGAGATATAGAACAATTGGCACATCTATTAGGTGTTGAGGTGGAACGTGGTCCAGAAGAACTTAAAGATCTACCACAGCATTTCGGTCACGAAATTAAAAGAACCGATCTGAATCATTATTCAACAGACATCTTTGCTGAAATCGTTGATGCACCTAATATGACGGTAGAGCAAATATTGGAGCGCGCCGAACAATATAAACGTGATGGAGCAAATGTTATCGATCTTGGCTGTTTGCCGAATACGCCATTTGCTCATTTAAGTGAATCTGTGCAAGCGCTGAAATCTGCTGGTTTTAAAGTCAGTGTTGATTCTTTATTGGCAGAAGACCTAGTTACCGGTGGTAAAGCTGGCGCAGATTTTTTATTAAGTTTGCAATATAACTCCTTGTGGGTACTTGAAAAAGTTGACTCTACACCTATTGTCATCGGGGATCCGCCTACCAATATGCGCTCCCTGTATAAAACTATCGATACTTTGCTATCTGAGGGAGTTCGTTTCATCGCCGACCCAATTCTGGACCCTATAAATTTTAATTTTACTGAGTCTATTGTGCGTTATCGCAATCTGCGTAAACGTTACCCGGATATAGAAATCATGATGGGCGTAGGAAATCTAACCGAGTTAACACATGCCGATACCGCAGGCACTAATGCTTTGTTAATGGGCATAATTTCCGAACTGGATATAGCATATATATTAACCACAGAAGTTAGCGAACATTGCCGTAAAGCAGTCAAAGAAGCCGACCTTGCACGCCGCATCATGTATGCATCAAAACAGGATCATATTCCACCAAAGGGTTACGATAATGGGTTAATGGCGCTGCATGAGCGCAAACCCTTTCCATACAACATAGATGAAATCAAAGAGTTTTCTGACAATGTTCGTGATCCAAATTTTAGAATACAAGTATGTGATGAGGGCATCTTCATATACAATCGCGATGGCATTTGGGATGCAACCGACCCCTTCGATCTCTATCCTCATCTAGATGTCGCAGACGATGGTGCGCATGGTTTTTATTTAGGTGTTGAATTGGCCAGAGCACAAATTGCATGGCAACTGGGAAAACGTTATGACCAAGATGAGGAACTAGGCTGGGGTGTAGCTGTTGAAAAGAATGAAATGGACCTAACTACATTTAAACAGGAAGGCAGCACTATGCAATCACGTCAAGACCGTAAAAATAAACGCAAGCAATCAAAACATAAAAACAAGGATAAAAAGAACGACGCACGTCGTTGCTAACAAATTTAAATATGCCATTTATTAGAGAGAGCATTATTACGACGTTGCATGATGATGGTAATGCACATATTGCCCCAATGGGTGTACACGAGACTGAACGCGGCTTAATGCTGGCTCCATTTAAACCTTCTGCCACATTAAATAATTTGATGCGCGATGGTACTGCAACGATTAACTATCCGGACGATGTGCGAATTTTTGCTGGTTGCTTAACTGGCCGCCGTGACTGGCAAACATTCCCAACTGATGTCATTGCAGGTGTTCGCTTGCATGATTGTTTAGCACACACTGAAATTAAAGTGCATACTCGTGAGGACGATGAGTTGCGGCCGCGCTTTTATTGTGAAGTCGTACATGAACAAACACATCGACCTTTTCATGGTTATAATCGTGCACAGTTTGCGGTTATCGAACTGGCTATTTTAGTTAGTCGTTTGAATATGTTATCCGCCGACAAAATTGATAGTGAAATTGAATACCTGCGCATAGGTTTAGATAAAACTGCAGGCGATAGAGAACTAGAGGCCTGGAGTTGGCTGATGGAAAAAGTAACGGAATTTAGAAACAAACAAACTGAGACACTACAATGACAGGATTTTTAGCCAGTGTTGATAATTTACAAGATGCCATCACCGTCAGTGAACAGGGCGCTGACATTATTGACCTAAAAGACCCTAATCAAGGTGCATTAGGCGGACTGAGTATCGATTCAATTCACGCTATTGTTGATCACTTGTGGGAGAAATCTATAGTTAGTGCTACCGTGGGTGACCTAGATGCGGATGTATCACTCATTTTAGAGAAAATAGGCCAAGTAGCTGACACAGGTGTAGACTACGTCAAAGTTGGTATGTTCTCCCAAGAACATATTGATAAGTGTTTACCTACGTTTGAATACCATGCACGACGAGGAGTAAAAATTATTGCTGTGTTATTTGCAGACACAGAATTTGATGTTGAAAGAACAATTAAGAAGTGCAAAAAAGCACATTTAGCAGGTGTAATGTTGGACACTGCCGGCAAAAATGCAGGCAGTTTATTACTTCACAGACCGGTTAATGAATTATCTCAATTTATTCACTTGGCTAAAAATCATCGATTGTTAACCGGACTTGCAGGCTCACTGCGCCAAGAAGACATAGCTACCCTATTGCCAGTTGCCCCTGACTACATTGGCTTTCGTACCGCGCTATGCAAAGATTTAAAACGTACCGCAGCTATTTGCTCTCAGGCAACTATCCAGATTCGAAATTTAATCCCAAGCCAATCATCTATAGCACAACAAGGTTAGTTTTAAGCCTTGTTAATTAGCATGAAAAACTGTTGACTGAACTGGCTATACGGTCAAGTTATCCAATTGTGTTTAGTGCTATATTAGTACGCTAATAGCATAAACCTCCCTACCTAGCTAATATGACATTCACGGTTACAATTTTCCGTGGTGATGACGCTCACAAAACACGATGTGCGCCAGAGTTCACCGCTCAATGGCAATCGCTTGCTGAAATCACAACTCACGTCACAGTTTTTCAAGAGCCCGCTTTTGTTAATACCTGGTACCAGCAATATGCGCCTGAATTTGAACCAGTTCTTGCACTCGGTCATGACTCTGAAAATCAACTAATTGGTTTTTTACCATTAGCTATTGAAAAAACATCCGGCAATTTAAGCCATGCTGCTGCACAACAAGTTGAGTACAGTGGCTGGTTATGTCACCCATCTTATAAAAACGTATTTATCAGCCAAGCAATCGCCACTGTAAATCAAGAAATTTCATATTCTTCCTGGCGCTGGTCACATATTCCACCTCATGCAGAAGTAGATTGGCTAATTACACCAAATTCAGAATTAAAAAATGTTTACTTGCACTATGAACAAGTTGCATCACCAATTCTGGATTTACATAATGAAGAAAAAATTAAAAAGATAAAAAAGAGCAAAAGTGTCAAGTCAAAAATTAATCGCTTAAAAAGAAAAGGTGACTTACATTTAGAGCATATTACTGACATAAATCGTGCCAGCGAAGTCATGAATTTGATACCCGACTTAGTTAATTTCCGCCATGGAGCAGCCCATGGTGACCTGGCATTCAGAGAGGATCCTCTACAACATGGTTTTTATCAAGCACGCACAAAAAATTTAACAGAAAATCATTTTAGCGCGTTATGGATGGGAAATACTTTGCTTGCCTTCCATTTCGGAGGCATTGATAAAGATACTATTTATATTGGCCTGACTGCATTTGATCCACGCGAAAGCAAACACTCACCTGGCGTAATATTTATTCTCTTTCTTGCAGAAATGATGCAACAACAAAGCATTCGTTACATAGATCTCACACCTGGTGGCGATGAATACAAAGAAAGATTTTGCAATGACCACCATATGCTATATCGACCTATCATATACTCAAGCCAAACTGAGAAGTATATAAACATCAACAAAAAGAAAGCCAAGACAGGCCTACTCAATACCTTAGCCAAATTGGGCATAGAAAAAGAATCTCTTGCAAAAAAGCTACAAACAAAAAATGAACATACTGCTGTTGAATATAAGTTATTCTACCTTAATTTAGAAAATTACAATTTAATTGACGTAAGTGAACAAAATTCGTCACCCTTGAATATACAGAAATATAACGACCTATTAATCCATCAAGGCTACTCAAATAGTTATGAGATGCAAGCACTGCTCAGCGACGCAACACAGAGATTCTCTAAAGAAGAAACACTTTTCACTTTAATGGAAGATAAAAAACTAAAGGGTTATGGCTGGCTAAGTAAGCTAGGTTCTAAATACAGGAACCATGATCTTGAATTAACATTAGAAAAAAATCAGATTGTTATTGACTGCATTGAAGTAGAAAAAACACTTCCTTGCAGTTCGACATTAGACAAACTAATACGCTTTATGATTTCACACGCTATACAGCTTGGAGCTAAACAAGCTTTCAGCTACGTTCCAGAAAATACTAGCCAAGAAAATATAAGTCTAATTGAAAACCTAGGCTTTCAGGTAAAAACCTGAACCACATCAAAATATTTTAGGGAGCACGTTTATTTATTTCTATAAATGCTCTCAATACGTCACGACGGCTTATTTGTCCTACCAGGCGATTATCTTCCACTACTGGATACCGACGCGGACTTTGTTCAATAAATAGTTTAGCTAGATCAAACACACTTGACTCAGCTTCAATTGTAATAACTTTTTTTGTCATATAATCTTCAACGCGACCACCTAATTGCTCATAATAACCAGCTTGAACTGCAACTTGCATACAGTCCTTTTCTGATAACAAACCAACCAGATTTCCGTGATCATCTACAACCGGCGCGCCAGAAATTCTATTCTTAACTAACACATCTATTGCGTCCATCACATCCATAGCAGGTGTAAAAGTTATCAAACTAGCCACCATATAATCCTTAACAGCAATAGAGTGAATCATTTCTGCACCTTTTTTACTTTACTGCAAGGCTTTGAGCAAGACGAACACTTATTTCCAATGCCTCCACATGAACCTTGAATTGGACGGCGACCGAATAAGACACCAACCATCATTGCGGCAAACATGAATAAAAATATACTAACTGTGAGTAACAATGTCGTCATAGTTAAATTATTTACCCACCAAAATCATCAAGCAAGATATTCTCATCTTCCACACCTAAACTTTGCAACATATTAATCACCGCAGCATTCATCATCGGTGGCCCACACATATAATATTCACAATCTTCAGGGGCTGGATGGTCTTTGAGGTAATTGTCATAAAGCACTTCATGAATAAAGCCTGTATATCCTTGCCAGTTATCATCTTCTTGGGGATCAGACAATGCGACATGCCATTCAAAATTATCATTCGACTCTTGCAAAGTATCAAAATCCTCCACAAAAAACATTTCGCGTTTACTTCGTGCGCCATACCAAAATGATATTTTTCTATCAGAATTTAAGCGCTTTAGCTGGTCAAATATATGTGATCGCATCGGCGCCATCCCTGCTCCACCACCAATAAATACCATCTCATTTTTAGTATTGCGAGCAAAAAACTCACCAAATGGTCCTGAAATTGTGACTTTATCACCAGGCTTTAAACTATAAATATAAGAAGACATAATCCCCGGGGGAATATCTGTACCCGCACCTGGTGGCGGTGAGGCTATACGCACATTCAGCATTATTACGCCCTTCTCATCAGGGTAGTTAGCCATGGAGTATGCACGTGTAACAACACCATCTGATCCAGACTCATATTGCCACAAGTTAAATTTATCCCAATCCTCACGAAACTCCTGTTGCACATCAAATTCTTTATATTTTACATGATGCGGAGGACATTCAATTTGAATATAGCCGCCCGCACGAAAAGCCACTTCTTCACCTTCAGGCAGCTCTAAAATTAAGTTCTTGATAAATGTAGCAACATTTTCGTTTGACCTAACTACACACTCCCACTTCTTTACTCCAAACACCTCTTCAGGCACTTCAATATTCATGTCTTGCTTAACTGCCACCTGACATGATAAGCGATCTCCCTGTGCGGCTTCCCGTTTTGTAATATGCGACTCTTCTGTAGGCAGTAAAGCACCTCCACCCTCGAATATTTTGACCCGGCATTGCGCACATGTTCCTCCACCACCACAAGCAGAAGACACAAATAAATTCGCATTGGCTAAAGTTGCTAACAGTTTATCGCCTACAGGAGCAGTTATTTCTTTCTCACCATTAATTGTAATAGTGACATTACCCGAAGATACCAGCTTTGACCTTGCAACTAGAATTAATACTACCAATGACACCACAATGGCAGAAAAAAACGCGACGCCTAATGTAATTTCTAGCATATCAACATTTCCATGTTTATAATTGTATTCCAGAAAATGCCATGAACCCCATTGACATTAAACCTACAGTAATAAAAGTAATACCCAAGCCTTGCAGACCATCAGGCACATCACTGTATTTTAATTTTTCCCTAATGCCCGCAAGCGCAGTAATAGCTAAAGCCCAGCCGATTCCAGAACCAATTCCATATGTGACACTTTCAGAAAAATTATAATCACGTTCTACCATGAATAGAGAACCACCCAAGATGGCGCAATTAACTGTTATTAAAGGGAGAAAGACACCTAAGGCGTTATATAATGCGGGGAAGTATCGATCCAATGTCATCTCAAGAATCTGCACCATCGCGGCAATAACACCAATATAACTAATCAAACCTAAAAAACTTAAATCTACTTCCGGTAAACCCATCCAAGCTAACGCGCCATCCTGAAGTACAAACTGGTATATAAGATTGTTGGCAGGTACAGTAATTGCTTGCACAACAATTACAGCTGCACCTAAGCCCAATGCAGTTTCAATTTTCTTGGACACGGCAAGAAAAGTGCACATACCCAAGAAAAATGATAATGCTAAATTTTCAACAAATATCGACTTAATTAATAGACTTATAGTCTCTTCCATTAGTATGTCTCCGTACGATGAATACGGTGTACTTGATATTCACGCTTTTCTACTTGTTTAGGCTGATATGTTCTTATTAACCAGATCATGAGGCCGATAATAAAGAATGCACTTGGAGGCAATAGCATTAAACCGTTTGGCTCATACCAGCCACCATCATTTACTAACGGCAATATCGTATAACCCAACAAAGTGCCCGAACCAAATAACTCACGAAATACTGCTACTGTAATTAGCACAATACTGTAACCAAGCCCGTTCCCCACACCATCTAAAAAACTAATCCCGACTGGATTTTTCATTGCAAATGCTTCAGCTCTTCCCAATACAATACAGTTAGTAATAATCAAACCAACAAATACGGATAGTGTTTTACTTGTTTCATATGCATAGGCCTTAAGTATCTGATCAACGACAATTACTAAGGAAGCAATAATTGTCATCTGCACAATAATGCGAATACTGCTGGGAATACGATCTCTTATCATGCTGATTGATGCATTTGACAATGCTATTACTGAGGTCAACGCCAAACACATAATTAGAGACGCACTTAATGTTGTCGTCACTGCTAATGCCGAGCAGATACCCAGGATTTGCAGAGTAATTGGGTTATTATCAATTAATGGATCTAGTACTACACGCTTAGCATTAGCACTCATAACACTTCTCCTGTTCGTACTTTATGTATAAATTTCTGGAAACCATGCTCGCCCATCCAAAAATGGAACATATTAGTTACACCATCACTTGTCAGAGTAGCTCCTGAAAGTCCATCTACTTGATATTGTTCATTTTCATTTCCAGGAACGACATTGCCTTTAATGACTTTAATTGCGAGTTGATCATTTTCATCGAATATCTTTTTACCTTGCCACAAACTTTGCCACTTAAGATTATCTACCTCACCTCCTAAACCTGGCGTTTCTTTATGATCATAAAATTTTAATGCATAGATTGTATTTAGATCTTTTTCTAAAGTAACGTAGCCATATAAAGTGGACCATAAGCCGTAGCCGTGGACAGGAAATACATATTTATCAATTGCTCCAGCTTCTTTAACTAAAAATACTTTAGCGAAATTTGCACGTCGATTAATATTAGCAACGTCTATATCTTTATCCAGATTAATACTTAATTCATTAACTTTGGATGCTTTACGTTGATCGTATGTTTCTAAATCAATGCTGTCGTCAAAATTCCCTGTATCTAAATTAACAATTCTTGTTTCAATAGCAGAAAATAACTCCTCAATATTTCTATCTTCTTGCCATTGACCTGAAACTTTTAAGATATTAATTTTTTGGTCGAGTTGCTTATTGACTTCCTGTATAGGTCTCAACTTGACTGCAGCGGTAGAAACTATAACTGAACACACTAAACAAAGTGTTAGTGCTACAGTAATTATATTTGCAGTACTATCTTTAGACATAATTGCGTTTACGCCTCCTTACATTAGCTTGCACTACAAAATGATCGATTAACGGCGCAAAAATATTTGCAAACAATATGGCTAACATAATGCCTTCCGGGAATGCAGGATTAACTACTCTAATTAAAACTGTCATAAATCCAATCAGGAAACCAAATATCCATCGACCCACTTGGGTCATCGAAGCTGACACTGGATCGGTGGCCATATACACCATGCCAAAAGCAAATCCTCCCAAAGTTAAATGCCAATACCAGGGCATGGCAAACATTGGATTAGTATCACTTCCTATCCAATTCAATAATGTTGAAGTCACTACCATGCCGGCAAACACACCAAAAATAATCCGCCATGAAGCAATGCGGGTATACATTAAAAATATTCCACCTAACAAACAGGCAAATGTAGAAGTTGAACCAATTGAACCTTGTATAGAGCCCATAAAGGCTTGAGTCCAGGTAACACCATTAGCAAAAATAGCTTGCATACCATCTAGGGCCGCCAAACCAAGAGGTGTCGCACTGGAAAAGCCATCTACTGCTGTCCATACGGCATCACCTGACATATGTGCTGGATAAGCAAAAAACAAGAAACAACGACCGGTTAATGCAGGATTTAAAAAGTTCTTGCCTGTTCCACCAAATACTTCTTTGCCAATCACCACACCAAAACTAATGCCTAAGGCGACCTGCCAAAGAGGAATATTCGGCGGTAACGTTAAAGCAAACAACATGGAAGTCACCAAAAAGCCTTCATTCACTTCATGATTACGTACTGCAGCAAATACTACTTCCCATATTCCACCCACTATCAAGGTAACCAAATATATAGGCATGAAATACATAAACCCATGCAGAAAGTTGCCTAGTGGGTTGGCTGGATCGTATGCAAATCCGAACCAGGTCAAAATCGTTCCGCGCCAGCCAGGTGCCTGTTCGATACCCATGGATGCCATTGCTGAATTAGCTTGATAACCTATATTCCACAGTCCGATAATGATGCATGGCATAGTTGCGATCACAACGTAGGTCATGACGCGTTTAATATCTAACGCGTCCCTTGCATGTGGAGCATGTGGTGTTACATCTGCTGGCGTATATAAAAATGTATCCACCATTTCGTATAAGGCATAGAATTTTTCAAAACGACCGCCTTTTATGAAATGCGGATGAATACTATCCAAATAATTTCTTAACCGTTTCATTAACCTTCCTTTTCTATTTGGATAAGGTTATCTCGTAAAATTGGACCAAATTCATATTTACTCGGGCACACAAAGGTACATAACGCCAAGTCTTCTTCATCTAACTCGAGACAACCAAGTGCCTGAGCTAAATCGGTATCTTTGGTCAATAAAGCACGTAATAATTGTGTAGGTAGAATATCCAACGGCATAACTCTCTCATAAACACCAATGGGTACCATGGCACGTGGACTACCATTTTGAGAGGTAGTAAATGGAAACTTAGCTTGCTTTCTGAAAAAACTGGACAATAATGCATTTGATTTTGAGTACTTCTTCATACCTGGGACGATCCAACCAAAAAATTCTCGCTCACGTCCTTCAAACATTGCAGTCACTTGTAAATTAAATCGACCCAAGTAACTCGCCCAACCTGCGGCACGCCAACCTGATAATACTGAACCGGAAATAATCCTACACTCACCAGCTTTGACTTCCCCTTCAATAATGTCATTTGTATTCGCACCTAAACGCACTCTTAACAAACGTGGATTTTCAATTGCAGGACCTGCCAAAGAGATAATTCTTTCAGTCCATATTTTTCCTGTTGTAAATAACTTACCAATTGCAATGACATCTTGATAATTCAAATGCCAAACCGTTTTATTCACATTAACAGGATCAATCAAATGAATATGAGTACCTGGAATACCCGCAGGATGTGGGCCATTAAAAATAGCTTTTTTAATTTGTTGATTATCTTTTAAAGTAAAAGTATGCCCACGTGAACAACATACATAAACATTGCCTTGTGTTAAGTGAGAAATTACCAATAGACCATCATTAAATGCTTGCTCGTATTCATGAATAATTACATTCGGGTCTGCTGCCAATGGACGAGTATCAATCGCGGTAACAAATATAGAATTAGGTATTGAATCAGGATCAGGAGATTTACTATAGGGTCTTGTTCGCATGGCAACCCATAAACCAGACTTAAGTAGTTGCTCAACGACAACTTCACGATTTAATTTATCTAATTCATGGTCATTAAACTTTTCAAAGACAATCTCTTCATCACCTTCAAGACGTATGACTAAGGATTGAAACACACGCTTAGCCCCACGATGAATGCTTTCTACTACACCAGCACCAGGAGCAACATACTGGACACGTGGATTCTTTTTGTCGGTAAATAAAGGTTGACCCAGTTTGACATACTCACCCTCTTGCACATGCATGGTCGGTTTCATACCAACATGCTCTCTGCCCATGATGGCAACCCGTTCAATATGTGGAGAACCATCAATTTTTTGACTTGGCTTGCCGGTGATAGGCAATTCTAGCCCTTTACTGATCTTAAATTGCATTGTTTATTCTTAAAAATATATCCCGAAAACTAGTTTCTAGGCATGATTTGCGCACGCGAGATAACTCATTCAAGAATAAAGCTATTTTCGTGCCAATTGACTCTCAGCCATAATATCGGCAGAACATGACATTGCTGTAAAATCCACATAATAATAACGATAAATGGCTGATATTTAGGCGCTTAGTAGAATATTCTGCGATCAATATAGACGCTCAAATTTATTCTCCTAAGCTTATCGTCGATAACCCGTTAAATTAGTGAGTTTTCATTTGATGCCTACTAACAGTTAATTTGACTAATAAGAAGTATTTATAAATATATGCACCACCACCATCACCATAACGCATCAGCTAGCAACAAAGCGTTTCTTATTGGTGCAGTAATTAATATCATTTATGTCATCGTAGAAGCGACTTTTGGTTTTTTATCTGATTCCCTGTCATTACTCGCAGATGCTGGACATAATTTTAGCGATGTACTGATCTTATTAATGGCTTGGGGAGCAAATATCCTCGCATCAGTAAAACCTACTGATCGCCACACTTATGGTTATAGACGCGCAACAATTCTAGTGGCGCTAATTAGCGGTGTAACTTTAGTAATTACCATGGGCTTAATTGCTATCGAAGCAATCCAAAGACTTAACACCATTGTTCATCCAGATAGTTTGACAATAATTATCGTTGCCAGTGTAGGTATCCTGGTTAATTTCATTACCGCAGCATTATTTATAAATTACAAAGATAAAGACCTGAATGTTAAAGGTGCTTTTCTACATATGCTTGCAGATGGATTAGTTTCGGTAGCAGTAGTAATTGGTGGAATTGTTATTTACTTTACAGGCTGGCAGCTAATAGATCCGTTATTAAGTCTACTTATAATTTTAGTGATTGCTATAAGCTCATGGGGTTTGATAAGAGACTCATTTAATCTATCAGTTGATGCAGTCCCAAATAATATAGATATCGATTCAATAAGAAACTATTTACTTAGTTTGCCAGACGTCCAAGATATTCATGACCTTCATATATGGGCAATGAGCACCACACAGGTTGCCTTAACAGCACATATCTTAAGGAATTCGCCTCACATAGATGATGATTTGTTACATAAAGCCGCGCAAGAATTAAAAGATAAATTTGGAATCCATCACTCAACAATACAAATTGAGAATGGCCAATGTCATTTAAACTGCCAGGAATAAAAATTCTCTTAAGGTACGTCTATTGTGTTACCCATTCAGCTGGTATCCAATAACCAGTTGATTGTATAGGTGCAATATCATCCATATCACTCACCCAAATCGCTAATGCGTAATGCTTAGCATAATTTGCTGGATCCTTAAGTAAAGGAATACTCCACTGCCCTAAATCATTAGATTTACCTGCAGAATACATCTCATGAGATAGTGCCACAAATTCCTGCTTGAGCAACTTGCCTTGATTTTCACCTCGTTCAACTTGAGTAGTTATACCCACACCAAGTAAAACAACGTTTAGCACATGGTCTTTAGTTACTCGCGAATAGGTCACTTCTAATTGCTCAGAATTTGCCTTAAAACTTAAAATACCAGCACCTTTATTAGGCTCTGGAAAATCCTCTCCTTTAATCCACCCACGCCATTCTTGCCCATTTACAATCACCCCTGGTGTATACACAGAACTTATATTCCTCTGTTGCTGATGCCGATACTGTCGCATGCTGTACGCATGATTTGCATAGGGATCAGGCCAACCTAATTTGTCCCAGTAATCTACGTGAAACGCTATAGGAATAACTTCATTCCAGAGCTTTGTATTATTTACATAGGTATTTAACCATCGTTCAGCCGGAGGACAGCTACTACAACCTTGAGAGGTAAATAGTTCGATCATTATGTTTTGTTTGTTATTACTCGCAAATTGCAATGTATCTTGAGCAATAGCTGTAGACAATAGGATTGCTAAACTATAAGTAAGCAATACCAATAAAATCCTCATTATTCCCAACCTCTAATTTACTACCACTAATTCAATATGTTTTTTATATTAATAATTTTCTCTTATTTGTACTAAATAATTGAATTTAAGTATATGACCATATTTAAATAGATTTCATGACAACATTTCATAGTATTTTCATAACAAACTTAATCATACATATTATTTGCTAAGTCAAAAAAAATAATGATATATAAAACAGGAATTTGAACCCAATCACATAATAAAAAACATAGTTTTCACGAGTTTATACCTTCAAATTCATTAAATTATTATGCCCATGTGTAAGTTACATCTCACTTAATAATCTATTCATCTAATAAACACCACCGTCCGTTTCAGCTCCTAATGACATTGTGAATAATCTCTCAGACGAAACACTGAAATAAGCGTACACAACTATCTTAAATTGAGTGTAATGAATAGGTATTTACCGTTCATCGACAAAATGTTGCGGGTTATTTTTTCTGATATATCAAGTGCTTAGATGTTGTAACCACTCATCAGAGAAACAAAGCGAGTTATGTTTGCGCTTCATAAAAGAACGTGTTTTATAAATTAAAGTTAGGAGCCAAATAAATAGTGATGAATGCTTAACGCACCCAAACATCTCATAGAGAAATATATTTAAACTGGAAAATATTCTGAAAAAATCGAGCACAATGAGATACAAAACAAAAAATTTGCTGGGATTCACAGTTATAGAGCTGATGATAACTATTGTCATCGCAGCAGTATTATTGACTGTAGGTGTTCCATCTTTTAATGAGTTAATCAAACAAAATAATATTACAACACAAACCAACACTATTATTGCAGCACTAAACTACGCAAGAAATGAAACTATTACACAAAATGACGATGTAACTATTCAGCCAATTATAGCATCAAGCACTGATTGGACTGCAGGCTGGCAAATTACTGCAGACGGCAACACGTTAAGATTTTTCGATGCTATCGATGATGCTGCGCTTCAGTTATCTCATCCCGATTCAGATACAACTATTGTTTATCGTCCTGATGGCAGCGTGAAAAATGATGATGCTAGTTCCAACATTACCTTAACTCTAACTCCAAATGAATGCACTACTGGCGAGGATGATATTCGACTCGTAACAGTCTCTCTTTCAGGACACCCCAGCATAAGTCGTGTTAACTGCCCATGAAAATAGCTCATATGAATATTATAGAAAAACAAAAAGGTTTCTCACTACTTGAAATTTTGATTACAGTAATAATTGTAGCAGTGGGTTTACTGGGTTTAGCCGCTTTACAAATCACTTCATTAAAAGCAAATCATGGGGCTTTGCAAAAAACCCAGGCAACTTTTTTAGCTTATGATATTGCAGATCGAATCAGATCAAATCGTAATGAAGGTATAAATGGAAATTATGATATTTCACTGGCCGATATAAAACCTACTGGTTCAACATTACCCGAGACAGATCTTAATGATTGGTTAACATCAATAGCTAATCTGTTACCAAGTGGTGATGGTGCTGTCGATTGCGCCAACACAGGTGATTGTACTATTACAATAACTTGGAATATTTCACGCGAAGGCATAGTCGATGCTAGCAATAATGAAGTGACTCTAAGAACATTCACTTTTGCAACCCAAATATAGAGCATGAACTACAAATCACATAATAACGGCTTTTCTATTATAGAACTATTGATAGCGGTTGCTCTTGGGAGCATTCTTCTTGCTGGAGTTGTAAAAATTTTTATCAACAATAAAGGCACATATAGGTTAGAAAATGAATTATCGCGACTACAAGAACATGGAAGATTTATTGTAGATACTCTAATTCAAGATATCCGTATGGCTGATTATAGTGGATGTTCAAGTCGCACTCGCGTTGCTACAACTACTAACAAATCAAAGGCACCGCCACCTTTTGTTTTTGACTCTGCAAATGCAGTGCAAGGATATAACGCAAACTCTACTGACTGGACTCCTGCAGTGCCTGGAAATCTAAATATATCAACTGCAATATCAGGAACTGACATACTTAATATTCAACGTGCACAATGCAGCGCACCATTAACGGGTAGCTTCGGTGGAACTACTCCCGTCGGGATAGCTGCTAATAATTGCAATTTTAGGGTGAATCAACCTGTGCTAATTACGGATTGCTCAAACGCGAATATTTTTCAAATTAGTGCGGTAACTGGTACTGGAACGCAAGCACTATCACATGGTACTACCACTAATACTACGGCTTCTCTGAGTCAAACATTCGGCATGGATGCTTCTATATTCAGATTGACTTCAAATTCATATTTTATAGCAAATAACTCCGACGGCATACCTAGTTTATTTCGTTCATCCTGGAATCCTAACGGCGACACAAGTATTACAGCAACAGACTTTAACCAGATTGAATTAGCTAGTGGCGTTGAGAATATGCAAATTCTCTATGGCGAAGATAACACTGGTGATGAATACGCTGACGTATACAGAACTGCAAATAATATTGGCGACTGGTCAGCGGTTAGAAGTATTAGAATAAATTTACTATTACAAAGCGAAGACAATATTACACAAGACAATCAAATAGTCACTTTCGATGGTGTTGATTATGGAAATAGCGACAATAGACTTAGGCTCGCATATACAACTACTGTTAACTTACGCAACAGAGTCCAGTAGCACCTCAAGTATAGGTAAATAATCTTATGAAAAAATCAATTCAATATAAAAATTATCAACAAGGTGCAGCACTAGTAGTCGCATTGATAATATTAACTGTTTCTACATTAATTGGGATTAGTGCTGTCAGCTCAACAATATTAGAAGAAAAAATGGCAGGAAATATTATAAATAAAAATTTTTCCTTCCAGTCAGCGGAAGCTGTTTTAAGAGAAGCTGAAAATTACACAGAAACTACAATAAGTGAAGCAACATTATTTAACAGCACTAATGGCCATTACCCAAGAACAACACCTGGAGATGCTAACTATCCAGTTTGGGAAAATATTGCATCTACAGCATGGAGAACAGGGACCCTCATTAATGGCAGTGCAGACACACCAAAGTATATAGTAGAAGATTTCTCAAGCGCTACATTAGAAGGATGCATAGTCCCACCAGGTGAGCCAATCGATATATGTCAAATTTCTATTTATCGAATAACAGCAAAAGGTTTTGGCTTAAATGGCAATATGGAAACGACCCTCCAAACAATGTATGGAAAGAATTAACCATTTGGAATATGACAATGAATATATTCTTTAAAAAACGTCTTATTGACTTTCTAAATATTTTTTATAGCTTAAATAAATTTTTGAAATTTACAATGCATGCAAAATCTTTATTTAATGCATCACTAATGTTTCTGTGTATCAGTTCATATACTCATGCAGCTATAGACCTTGCAGATGCACCCTTGAACCTGAGTACTGGTGCTGGAGCCAATGTATTATTTAACATGTCTGTAGAGACACCAATGGGTGGTGGCGCATACAATGATGCACCAGGCTCGATACCAGGTTGTACAGGTAGAAAAAATATTAGTGGAATCGGTAATAATTTAGGTACTTGTTATTTTCCAAGCTTTGAATATATAGGTTACTTTGATCCTTTAAAATGTTACAGCTATTCGAGCAATCGATTTAATCCCATAGATATGGCTAGTCCTGATCACTCTTGCGATGATGGACAAACAGGGCGCTGGAGCAGCAACTTCTTAAACTGGGCGACAATGACCGCAATTGACACCTACATACTCACAATGACGGGTGGCAGACGCGTTGTTGATACAACCTCACAGACAGTCGTTGAAAGATCTCTTGCATTCGTTGCTGGTTATGCCTACCACACAAAAGCAATCGGCACGGGAGTAACAAATAGTATTACCGATATACCATTATCATCAGTCACACCTCTAACAGCGAACTGGGCACGTATTGTTCAAGTTAATAATACCAGCACAGTAAGGTTTGAACCTTCTAGTGGCGGGAATACAACATACAATGTAAGGCTCGAAGTTTGCAAAGTTAATACAAGTTTAACTAATGATGGTTTAGAAAATTATTGCATTGCTCGAACAGATGGAACCGATAATTATTATAAACCTGAAGGCCTGATCCAACGCAATGTTAATAAAATGCGTTTTGGTGTTATGGCTTACA
>JANQKJ010000211.1 GCA_028281205.1 Gammaproteobacteria bacterium | reverse complement strand
AAGGGTGCAGGCAGACTGGATCCCTCGTCGAAGTAGGACATCCAAAGCTTGGATCGATGGAACTTCCATTCCAGGTCTGAGTTTTCCTGAAAGATTTCTGGGCTTATTTTAAGAAAACAGTGGTCTCATTTTCCAACGATGGGATTAACTAATAACAAAACATTCATCAATGTGTGTCGTAGATTGTGTTTTTGTGTATCGGTCTCTCTCTCTCTCCCTCTTCCTCCCTGTGAGTGTGTGTAGTGTGTCGCATTAGAAAAACAGATTTTTATTTTATTTGATGTGACCGATTCGTTTCTTTAACTTGATTGGATGGGGTAGGGGCACACTTTTTTACTCGGTATGTCTGTCAATTAAGACAACATTGTTTGGAAGACTAGATCCCTCATAAAAATAGGACATCCATGGTTGGGAATGATGGACGTCTACTCCATTTTCAAGGTTTTTTGAGAAAATGAATGATCAGGTTGGAAATGGTGGAAAAGCGAAGTCTCATAATTCAATTAAGATGAAATTACCAGTCAAACTATAGTCTAGGTGCACAGCAATTAGAGCAAATTACGAATCATCATGTGGACAAAGGCTGTGTAAGGTCAGCGAACACCGTCGAGAGGTTTAACCTATTATAACGTCAGCACCAAGGTTGACACATCTAGGCTTACGATTGCCTGCTCAAAGCAATCCTAAACGTTGCCCCTGACGGGCATTAAACTTACGGCGTGTCGCATAAAATTATCTATAGAGACTACGGCCATTTACCACTTGGACATCTAACAATTTGATAGCTAGAGTACGACACAATTTTGAACAACCTCGCTACATTTTTACAAGGTTCTCATGCTATTAGCAAGCAAAGACATAGTGCCCTTAAAATTATGATGGCGAAAATTTAAGGATGAAAAGTTTTTATTTAGGTTATTTTGAGCAGCTGGCAGTAATTTCTTATCTTTACAATGAATGAGCCTGTTTAAGATTACATAATAAAGGCGACGTTGTAGGAGATTATTCAAAATAGAAGCAACTACTTCCACCCAAGGATTTATACATGATCAGCCCGGGTTACCAGTTAATATGTTTTAGCTGGGCAATTTATTTTGTTAAATTTCATTGTATGTTGACAATTGCTTTATTGTGTTCATGACGATGGTGATGATATTGATGACGACCACGGTGATGATGAGTTTAAAGATGATGATGTAGATAATCCGGGTAATTAATATGTAACGGACGCCGTCACTAATCGAACCCACACCTTTTGGATTCCGGTGGAGTTGCTGACCAACTGTGCCATCGACGTTCAAGAGAATGTAGGACGAGCGAAATCATGAGCTTCAAATGTAAAGGGATAATTCGACTTACGTTAATCAGCTGAAAACTGTTGCTCATTATGGCGGTGAGCATGTCGGGGAGCACAAGGATACAAGCGATGTGGTAAGCGATGTTGATGTCTGTGAACTTCTTATATTGTGTTCATTTCGAAGGTAATGATGACAGCTACGGGGATGATGATGATGATGATGATGATGATGATGATGATGATGATGATGATGATGATGATGATGATGATGATGATGAGGGAACTGAACGTCAATTGATGATTCGACTTACGTTAATGAGCTGGAAGCTGTTGCTCATCATGGCGATGAGCATGTTGAGGAGCACGATGATGGAGGTGATGTGGTAGGCGATGTAGATGCCGCGTCCGATCCACTCGGTGATGGCGTGGGGCTCCCGAAGCTCCGTGTCCTTGTTGTTGGTGATGCTGAACAGCGACCATATCAGCGTGATGTACGACTGCTGTATGCTGAAGTGTGAAAACGGCATAAACGTTGGCTGAACTTTTATATTATTCAACAAATGTTCCAATTTATTTTTCGGCCCCCTAGAGGTGTCAGGAAAGCCAGCGGCTTCGTAGGTCCTCTGAAGCCTTAATAGGCCCGCCCGAAGACACTCTTTGCACGCTCTAGCCAGGGGTTGAAACCAGTATAAGTGATTAAGAGGCTAGAAGTTAACCACTACACTAAATATAAAATAAAATGGATTTTCAAGTATAGAAGTATAGCATAATAAAATTATCGTTTTCAAGTGTATAACCATGCAGATTGAAACCACGAGGGAAATCAATTAAAAAGTGGCAGTTTATTTTTGGGCACCCGAAAGGCGCCAGGAAAACCAGCGCCCTACTCTATGACCCTTATAGGTCCACCCAATGAAATTTTTTCAACCGCTCGGAGTGTGTACTGAACCCCGGTATATGTGTATGGGAGGCAAGCAAGATACCACTCGGCCATCCGGACACTTAGAATTAGGACGACTATTATAATGGCGTGTAAGACCACTAAGTACCAGGAGAAGAATTGCGAAAAACTTGATATTTTCAATCGACATGAACATATGCCAAATTAAGCCACTGGCATATAGGTAAAATCTATCTTAAATAGTACGCTGATTGACTGAAATCTTCCGGAATTTTTTTATAAAATTTCCATGCCTAACTTAAAAATGATTAGCCCAAGATTATGCAATTAAACTAACTTTGAAAATGTATCCGCGTTCTGACTGTAGTTTTTCCAGGCATATTTCCCAAATTGATCTAAAAAAATACTCCGCAGACAAACTGAACTCGTCGCAATTTCAGAAATGATTCATTGGCTTGAACTCAAAAAAGTTAGCCCAAGATCAAGCCGGATACTACTAACGTGGAAAAGGCGCCGGTGTTCTGATTGCAGTTGCCCAGGCTGCAGCCCAGACTCAGCGGCGCAGGCGTGTAGTACCAGTAGAGCTGATGCATGCCGATGGCGAACGAGGTGAGCACCAGGAGGAAGATGACGAAGAACTTGATGATGTCGATCAGCATGCAGCCCAGTGAGATCTGCAGCGGGCCCAGGTAGGGGTTCGTCTGGAAGAGGTAGATGATGCGAGCAAAGCTGAAGATGTTGGCGATGGCGAACAGGCCCTCGGACACCAGCACGGGCTCCGTGTGCGGCCAGTCGCTCCTGCTGCAGATGGCTGGATGGAGATTGTCCGTCAGTCGCAGGTAGATGGCGCAACCTGAAATATTGTAAATTCGATGACTAATCTCAGGTGAGCCATTATATTAGACCTAAATTTAGTATAATATTTGTGGCATGAGAACACGCCCAGCTTTCACCATGGTCCAAGAGCGGGCAACCGCCTATTGAACTATCTTTAGGTCCATCGAAAACCAATTCCAGAGCCGCTCACAGAGCCGATACATTCTTTTGGTTATAAGTAAAAGATGCACGTTAAGCTAAGTTTATTAGCAATGGAAAAGCGCGGCTCCGTGTGCGGTTAGTTAGTACTGCTGCAGTTGGGCTGATCGAGATTGTTCGTTAGCCGGAGGTATGTGACATAACTTGAAATATTGATGGATGGTGCCCTGATGGTTCAGTGGTATCATGCTCGCATCCCATGCACATATACCGAGGTTCAGACCGCACTCGGAGCGTCTCAAAAATGGCATTAGGTAGACATATACCAGCCTTTGCTCCCTGGTTTTTCTGGTACCCCCGTCGGGGCCGAAAAAACTGCCAAATTTTATTAAAGCATTCGTATAACTAACTTAAATTATAATTTAGAAGAGGTCCAAATTCAGTTGGGAAACACGTCTTGTTTCCATCATGGTCCGACATTGTCAAATGCCCGCTAAATTGTCATTAGGCCCATCCAAAGCCGTTTTCAGAGACGCCCAAGATAAATTTTTTGCATCTTTCATTTTTGCAGTAATTATGTAAATGAAGCTACATTTGTTAATAATAGCCTTCGGAGATCGAAGCAGGCTCAGTGTGGGGTCAGTTACTTCCACTGCAGTTGGGTGGATAGAAATTGTCCTTTAGTGGGGAGGATAGGGCGTAACTTGCAATTACCAAGTATTTTAATGTTTTACATGTAACTCTTCAGTGTACAAAGGGCACCAGGTGAGCCAATGTCCTGGGCAAAGACGCCATAAGCGGACTTGAAGCCATCTTTTGAAACACTTGTAGTGATGATTGAACCCAGGTATATGTACATAGGAGGCGAACACCCAACCATCCGCGCATTAAAACATAACTGAATACCCATTTATGGTTATTGATCAAGCAATCCGACTGAAACGCATATAATACGCACAAAATCACAAGTTTAGATAGCTTTTATAGGTAAACATAAAATACCAAGTTCCTGACATATCTACGGTATCAACATGCATACAAAAGCCACTTCCACGCATCTTAATACTATTTCGTTTGATAAAATAAGTACTTAGAGCGAAACGTAATACATTGGCTATGGCGAACAAGCCTTCTAGCCTTTTGAGGCCAAAACGGGGGCCAATAGCTTCTACGGCAGTTTAGTGGTTGCTGATTGCCCTTTACTCTGAGACAGATTCCCCAACTTAAATATTAAACATTTTAAAAACAAACCTAACTTAAGACATATTAAAAAACCCAAATTCATTGTTATATTGCTGGTATAAAGCATGCCAAGCTTACATCATTGTGCAAGAAAAGTCAAAATTACTCAAATGTTTTAGGCGCATAGAAGAACATCATTAAAGACGCTGATGATGTAGTATTTGGTAGAAGGAAAGATGTAAAAGAAGGCTGGATTCATTAGCAATGACCAATAGTGTTCTTCATTTCTAATGCAATTGCGTGGATAAAAATCGTCTGCAAGCCGTAGATATATGTGTCTACCTCGAACTCAACTACACTGAAGCAGTGTTATTTTGGAAATACACAGGGAACACTACACGATAGAATAGTAGTAACTATAATCTTGACAA
>JANQKJ010000193.1 GCA_028281205.1 Gammaproteobacteria bacterium | reverse complement strand
CGCCAACTTCTTTGTCAGTTGCCAGTCTCAAAAAGCTTTCTAGCTAGTCGAAGCAGAAGTTTGAAACTTGCTGTCCCACACGTAAAACGCTTGTTTTCAGGATGTTATCAAGAACATCTGCATAAGTACCTGATGTAAATGTTAATAAAAATACTATTGCAATTAAAAATCTCATAGTTTTAACTTCATCTTAAGCTTTACATATTTATCATTATAACTATTAATTATACTACACTATTAATTTACTTTTCGCGCATACCAATACTACTATTTAATGACTATAAAAATGAAACTGGTTCTGGTCAATGGTTTTCAAAAGACTACTAGTACTTCCACTTCACTCTATATAGCAATGAATAAAGAACAGGTACAAACAGCAAGGTAATGACAGTTGCGAAGGCTAGCCCGAAGATAACGGCAATCGCTAGAGTTTCGAACATGGGGTCGCGGGAAATCCATAGAGGTAGCATGCCGCCTACTGTGGTAACAGTAGTAACAAGTATTGGTCGCATACGTTGTTTAGCAGCATCGATAATAGCGAAGTGCAGTTCTTTGCCTCCCTCCTCCAATTCTATTTGAATGCGGTCGATGAGTACAATGGCATTGTTAATCACAATGCCAGCAAGTGAAATCACACCTAGAATAGTCATAAAGCCAAATATTGAATTAGCGACTATAAGCCCCACTGTGACACCAATCATGCCCAGTGGTATGGTTGTTAAAATAATGGTGGTTTTGCGGAAGCTATTAAATTGGCTCACTAGCAATAGCAAAATTAACATGCCTGCCAGTGGCAGTTTTGCAGCAATAGATGCATTCGCATCTTCTGATTCTTCAGCTTCACCACCCTCCTGGAATTTATAACCACGTGGCCACGACTCAGCATATTCCACCAACCATGGACGGAAATTTTGATTGATTTCAGTCGGCGTGATGTTTGGTACCAGTTGTACACCAATTTTAATCGCGCGTTGACGATCACGCCGGTAGATAACCGGTGGCTGCCATTCTATGGTGACATCAGCTACTTGTTTTAACGGTACAGAACTGCCGGTTGTTTTAGAATAAATAGTCATGCCGTCAAGTTTGGCCAAGTCTTTTCTATCTGCGGATACAGAACGCAATGTAATGGGAATGAGTTCATCCTGCTCACGAAACTCGGTGAGTTCTATACCGGATAAACCTGCTTGCAATGACACAGCGACATCTTCACTGGTCACACCGGCTCTCCTTGCACGACTTTGGTCAACAGTGACAAGTAGCTTCTTGGTTTGCAGCCCCCAATCATCAACTACATCGGCGACGCCGGGTGTTTCCAGCAATTTATTTTTGATGTTGCCAGTAATTTCATACAGCTTTTCAACATTGTTACCCAATACCCGAATTTCAATCGGATAATCAATGGGGGCACCATTTTCGAGTTTTTTCATTTTAACTTCGAGGTCAGGATATTTTGCACGTAAATGATTTTGGGTTTGCTCAATAATATCGGGAATATCAAGATAACTATTGGTATTAATAATCATTTGAGCCAGGCGCGCGTCA
Organism: Gammaproteobacteria bacterium; assembly: GCA_028281205.1. GTDB lineage: Bacteria > Pseudomonadota > Gammaproteobacteria > UBA4575 > UBA4575 > UBA1858. Next base: position 6,123 of record JANQKJ010000193.1, on the reverse strand, counting down.
CGTGGATCAGGATTTACAGTAAGTACATAACGCGGTGAACCCAAACCAATAAAGGACACCCAACTATGGATGCCAGCATCACCTGACTCAGGAGTAACTAAATGATGTTTGCGGAAATAGTTTTCAATATCAGTTATTACATCGCTGGTTTCATCAATATCGGTGCCACGTGGCATATTAAACTGGGCATTAATAATTGAGTCAGTTTTTGGCGGCATGAATACCTTGGGCACTAAATCCAAGCCTTTAATGGCAACAACAAACAACACCATAACCAAGCCTAAGAACACAATGCGGTTATTCAAAGACAATCTTAACAAGGAATCGTAACGCCGCTCTAACATACTTTCTTTAGACCCATTTTCGACGTTACTTTTTTTAATTTTTAAAAATAAAGTAGTCATTAGCGGCAGGAAGGTCATGGCTAATACCCAGGAAATCATTAGCGCTATGGTTACTACTTTAAAGATATCAGCCGTGTATTCACCCACGGATGATTCAGCTAGAAAGATCGGTAAAAACGCCGCCGCTGTAGTTAAAGAAGAAATCAATAATGGCAACATTAATTCTTTACATACAGCAATTGCGGCACTTACTACATGCTCGCCTTTATCCAGACGCACTAACACACCTTCAGCAACGACAATGGCATTGTCAACTAATAAGCCCAAGGCAATAATTAATGCCGCTAATGAAACCTGGTTAATAGTAATTTCAAACACACCCATAGCGACAAAAGTAAGCACTACTACAACTGGTACCATAGTCGCCACCAGCAAACCAGTGCGAAACCCCAGAAATACTAATAAAACTGCTATAATAATAGCGACGGCCTGCCCCAAGTTACTCATAAACTTGGCAACGTCACGGTTCACATAATCAGGCTGGAAAAATAATTTCTGTAGTGCAACACCATGTGGGTACTGTGCTTCTATATATGGGATTTCTTTATCCAGTCGCGCACCTAGATCAACAATATTGCCACCTTCAGTCATGGAAATAGAAATAATAATGGCAGGCTTACCGTTTACACGTGCTCGCTGTGTAGCTGGGTCTTCATAATCACGGTACACATCTGCGATGTCTTCAAGATAAACAATTCCTCCGTTGTTAGGCAATTGAATAACGGTTTTCTTTAAGTCTTCAATACTTTCAAAGTTGCCGGAAGGTTCAAGGGTAATACGTTCCGGACCCACACGAATGCTACCGCCGGAAGAAATAATGTTGAGTGACGCCAGATCATTATTTAATTGTTGCGGTGATAACCCCAATTCAGTTAAACGCGCATTATTGTATTCAACAAACACAACCTCATTCTGAATGCCTTGCAGTTGTACTTTGGCGACGTCATCGACTTTTAGTAATTCGTCTTTGATTTCATCAGCAATGTCTTTTAATTCGCGATAACTAAAGCCTTCCCCCATTAAGCCGTAAAGAATACCGTACACATCACCGAAGTCGTCATTTACATGGGGACCGTCAATGCCTTGTGGCAACGTCCCTTCAATATCTTCGACTTTACGCCGCAAGTCATCAAAGATTGGGCGCATGTTTTTATAGCTTTCTTTATAGTTAGGCGTGATGACTGAAATGCCGGTGCGGGATTGACTGGTAATGAAATCAATCTCAGGCATTTCCTGAATAGCTTTTTCTATTTTATCGGTGATTAAATTCTCTACCCGCTCGGGACTGGCGCCCGGAAAATAAGTAGTGATTTGCGCAGCACGGATAATAAACCCAGGGTCTTGTGCTTTAGGTAAAGCAAAGTATGTCGAGATGCCAGATAGAACCAGTATCACAACTAGAATAATCGTGACTCGATTGTTATTAATCGCGAATTGGGTAATATTCATAACCGTTTACTTTACTCAACTTTATCTATTCAACTTTTACGGCCATGCCATCGCGAATGACTGTGACACCTGCAGTTACTATTTTGTCACCATTATTTAACCCACTAGTCACACGCACACCTTGTTGTACGATTTCTTTAACTTCTATGTAGGTCTTCTTTACTTTTGCTTGCCCATCATTTTCACTAGGTGTAAGCACAAACGTAAAGTCACCCTTTCCATCATGTGCCACAGCTGTTATGGGTAATATAAAATAAGATTCTTCATTACCATTAGTTTGGGTGAACTCCACTTCTGCAGCTAAACCTGCACGCAAGCCTTCATGGTCACCGTCCAACGTGATAGTGACAGGAAACGCTGAAGCTTGGTCACTGCTACCACTACTAATTTCGGTCACACGCCCAGTGTAACGGCTGCTATCAACAGCAGTTAATGTCACATCTACTTGCTGGTTCTCTGTTACTTTATCAATATAAGATTCGGGCACATCAACAACCACTTCGACTTTCTTGCCGCAGTTCACACTCACAACTACCTGGCCGGAAGACACGTTTTCATTTTCTTTAACAGGTTTTGATGCCACGATGCAATCTTGTGGTGAATACAAATTGGCATAGCTTAGCTGCAGACGTGCGGCTTCCACTTGTTGATTGTTAGCTTTTACTTGCGCTTTAGCTGACTCTGCAGATGCGCGTGTAGTGTCTAACTGGCTTTTTGATGCATTACGTTTTTCATATAACCCAATGGTACGGTCATATTCAGATTCAGCACTTCTTAATGATGCTTTCGCCGAAGCGAGCTCAGCCTTGGCTTGCTCAAGCAATACTGCATAATCTTTATCGTCTAAGCGCGCAACTAACTGCCCTTTAGTTAGGTTGTCACCTACATCGACAGGAATACTCTCTACTCGACCCGACACACGGAAACTTAAGTTTGCTTCCAGCTCTGCTTTGGTGATACCACTAAAGGTTTTAACTATTTTATCTGTGCTGTATGAAATACTTTGATGCTTAACCGAACGCAAGGGTATCTCAATTACTTCTTCTTGTTTATCACATGCGCTGACAAGCAATGTGACAATCATTAAAGTAACAATTATTTTCATTGCATGGTTGTCCTTACACGTTGTTGCCATATTTTCACACCATCTTGTTGTAGCAATAAGTTAAAATCGCTTTCCGCCCTTAACACATTTACCAAGTCGATTAAAAATTGATAGCGTGCGGCAGCCGCTTGTAGCTTGGCAGCCAGTGCAGCATCTTGCGCATCAATTAAATCTGTTACCGAGACTGCACCCTCGGAATAAGAATCCGTGACTAACTCCAGGTTTTCATTCGCCGCACTGGCTGCATTCATGGCTAAACGAATCGATGAATGTGACGCCGCCGCATTAAACAAAGCAGAACGCATGCGCGTTTCAACACGTTCAGTTTCCGCGCGTTGTTGCAAGATTAGTTGGCGATATTGGTTACGCGACTTAGACAACTGGGATTTAAGCTGCCCACTTGTGAACAATGGCAGTGTGGCTTGCACACCGATACTCCACTGGTCATCATGGATCCCAGTACCATTTAAGTTGGAACCCGCACCACTGCGGTCAAGGTTTTCAGTGAGTGAACTTGTTAATGCCACATCCGGCACATAATATGCTCGCTGGTCAGCAGTAATTTGCCGGTCTTGTGCTTTCAGTAAATAATCAAAGCGCTGCACTTCAGGGGCATTATCTTTAGCAATATTTGTCTGGAACTCAATAAACTTTTCCCAAGCGATTGGATTATCGTATAAGTCACGATTTTCAGGACGATTGAGTTCATTTAGAACTAATTGTATGGATTCATCCGAAGTAGCGATGGGCTCGGCAGGAGTTAAATTTAACACCCGATACAATTCAGCCTCCGCCACCAGGCGGTCCGCTTCCGCACTCAATAAACTTTGGCGGTCACGTGCAATCTGGCTTTTCCAGCGTAACTCATCAGCGCGCGAAGATTGGCCGATTTGCACTCGTGTCTTGGCCAGCTCCAAATTATCGCGGGTTAATTCAACATTTGATTTTTGCACTTGCTCAAGTGCAATAGTTCTTAATACATTTAGATAGGATATCGCAGCCGATTGTAATGTATCGAGCATACTTATTTTTATTTCTAGGCTAGTGCTATTCGCAAAAAACTTTGCAATAGAATAGCTTGCCCACTGATCATCAGAATAAATAGTCTGCGACGCAGTCAATCCCGCATCGGTAGAGTTTTCAAACAAGCCTTGTGGGTTTGCCCGGTCTTTATCTATAGTTTGATAACTAGTGTTAGCATTAAGCTGTGGCAACAGCGAAGAACGTGCAATACCAGTATCATTGTCGGCAATGTCAATATCAACCTGGCTAGCCTGGAAATCGCTGTTAGCTTCTAGTGCTCTTGCCATGGCTTCGGATAAAGTGAGCACACGAGCATTACTTAGGACATCATCATATAAAAGCTCAGCATCTTCTAAATCTACCCAACGAGGTGATACTCCAATGGCGCGCGCAGTTTGCATGTTAACTGATAAACGATCACTCTCATAAAAATCGACTTTCAATTTTGATGCCGGTGTACCGAGTAATATTCGATACACATTGGTTGCAATACGACGTGCAAACACTTCCTGGTCACTGTCACGTCCAGAGATAGTTGCCATTAAGCCTAAATCTAATTCTTGCTGGCCCAAAAATGAAAAACTGGGTAGCTTATTTTCAATCAGAATATCAGCGAGTGTTCTTATGTCATCATTATTAACGCGCAACAATGGTGCAACTAACACTGCATCCGCATCCGCAGGAATTTTATTAGCAATCTCCTGAATATTATTCTTACCCGTCACCATTGTGATATCAAAACCATAATCAACTGCTGCACTTCTTACCGTACCAGTTAGACTTGGAATTACAGTCACAGGTAATTCATCCACTAGAATGACTAAATGATTAAAGTTAACCAGGCCATGAAAGCGTTCCAGGTCATCGGCCACTGAACTGACATAACGCGTGTAAACAAAATTATCTTTGCCACTGGCGTTATCCTGGTAAGGAATATTTTGCAATGTTACATCGACTATGTAGGGCGCTATCACAGGTTTGGGTAAATCCGGGATTTGCGCTGCCAGGTGCGAACTAACAACACCCATGGTAATAATGATGTCGACGCTATCATTTTCTAGCAAGTTATGTAATTGTTGGCTAATGCCGGACTCTGTCCAGTCGCCATTTACTTGTAAATGCACCGGGAATGATAGCTCGAATTCGTTGCCGACAATGGCTTTAATTTCCCGTTCAATAATGGCGAAATCTATAAACTCGCGCGCCAATGGACCATCCAATACTGTTGCGATAGTCACTGACCTAGCTTGCACAGCAGATGCACAGATGCTAACTAACAGAATCAATATAAGAAGCAATTTTTGACGCATATAGGCAGTAGCTTATTAATAGTATTAGAGACGCTAAAATTGATGTTAACATCTTTTGCTGAAAAACTTACATAATAATAAGGAGCATGGAATGATCCGCAAACTTGTCGCCCTTATCTTGATTAGCGCGTTAACTACAGTATGTCACGCTGAGTCACTTGATGAACTATATACATCGCTTATTAAGCAAAAACGAGAACAAATTTCGCGTGCGCTTGACCTGAAAGATAACAGTGCTTTTTGGGAAGTGTATGACAAATACGAAAAGAAACAGGCGCAACATGATAACGATGCATTTAATTTAATTAAAAAGTTTAACGCTAAAATAGAAAGCGGCTCTATTGAAGTGCAGAGCATGATAAACATGCAAGCGGAATTTTTTCGTATTGAAGGGAGAAAGTCGCAGACCAAACAAAATCAGGCTGAGTTTTTTGGCTACACATTATCTAAAGAAGATATGTTTCGTTTTTATCAGATAGACTCAAAAATCGATGCATTAATTCGTAGCAAGATAGCTGAGCAAATGCCTCTAATCGCAGCTGATGTAAAAATTGATTAAGCAATTCATAACACGGGGCAAGACTTGTTTTCGGCTTGCCCCACCAGTTAAAATTTTATTTTAACTATAAAGAATAATATATTTCCTATTACTCTTTTTCCGGCTCACCCTGCCAAAGCATCTCATACCCAACCTCGTATGTTTCAAGTGCGTAATTGGACAACGCGTCAAACTTTTCTTTAAAGGTTGCATCGGCATGTGATTTCTCATGCTGCTCGAATGATTTCCAGTAAGTCACAATAGCAATATGATCTTGTGTTTGCTGCTTAGAAG
>JANQKJ010000093.1 GCA_028281205.1 Gammaproteobacteria bacterium | reverse complement strand
TTCTACCATTTTTTCTAAATTACGATGGGTTGCAGCAACGACTCTTATATTTATTTTTCTAGATTTAGTGCTGCCAATAGGATCGATCATATTTTCTTGTAGTACACGCAATAACTTTGCCTGCATTTGAATATTCATATCTCCGATCTCATCGAGAAATAATGTCCCATTGTCTGCTATTTCAAATCGTCCGATTCTATTTGTAATAGCACCTGTAAATGAACCTTTTTTATGCCCAAATAGTTCAGATTCTAATAATTCTTGAGGAATCGCTGCACAATTGACTGGCACAAAATTTTGGTCACGACGATTCGACATCATGTGGATACTTCGTGCAACTAGCTCTTTACCTGTACCCGATTCTCCACGAATAAGCACGGTTGAAGATGAATTAGCCACACTTTCTATGAGTGTTGAAACTTCCTGTATGGCGCGGCTGTGTCCATCCAGTAAAGTATGTGTACTACGTTTTCTTCGTTGATTAATTCGATTTTGGTTAGCATTCATTTGTGTGGTCGTATATCTCTAAATCTAAAAATACGCAAATAAAGCAATATTAGTTGTTTATGAAAAAATATTAAGTCACCATGGACATGAATTAAATTATTAATGAAGTTAAAAATGACCTTTAAATAATATCTCTTAGATAAGTTTTTGATAACTGATTAACTTGTTCGATACCTTTGTTCCAAATTTTTTTACCTTTATCTGTGCAAGCAAGATGAACAAAACGCCTATCGCCAACTTTAGAGTTCCACCGATCTATTAAATTTTTTATTCTCATAGTTTCTAATCTTTTAGATATAAGAGGGCGGGAGACTCCCAGTTTATCGCTTATCAAATAAGGAGATGCAGATTCTGTACAAATAATTGCGTTTAGAACGCACCATTCATTATAGTTACTATTATGTCTTTTTAACGAATCATTTAGGTTTTCTTGTATGGCTTCTAATCTAGCAGATAAATTTAAATATTTGTTAGTATAGTCATCTGAAACATCTGTTTCAGAACTTATGTTGTTGTGACTACTTGCTTCACCATTGGAACTGAGTCCAATATGATTTAATTCAGCCTCTGCCATTAAGCCTAGATCAGAAAAAAGTTTTTTCTCTTCGTTAGAGAATGTGCGTGATTTTGAATCTAGCATGCATAACGTGCCAACATTGCGTTTATCTATCGATTGAAGTACAAATCCCATATAATACTGAGCTTTACATGTATCAATGATGAAAGAATTATCGTGAAACCGATAATCGTTTTTTGCGTCGACTACTTCAAATAAACGTGAGGTTATATCATCAGTGACTTGATTACAGATAGTATGGCCACAGAATGAAACATCTCTTGGTTCCTCGCGCTGTTCAAAGTTATAAGTTGACTTAAACCATACACGGTCATGGTCAACTAAACTAATAAATACAGATTGGACATCAAATAGAGAGTGTACGATTCGCGTAATCCTATCAAACCGCTCTTCAGGATCACTATCAAGAATGTATAAGCGATGTACTTCATTCAGGCGTTGAGCTTCATCAAGAGGAGTAGGGGCTGACTGCATTTTTGCTAAATCCACTATTTTCTATGATTTAATTAAGAATGATTCTTTAACGGTTCATCTGTTTTGCTTTTGTCACGTTATTCACAAGTTACCTATTTCACTTAGTGAACCATATACAAGTCACTTTATTCACAAATTAATATTTTACTTGGTCAACCATATATTACCCATAGAAATGGAAAAAATGCAAATAACTAAAAATATGATAAATATGATATTTCTAAATATATGCTAAGCTAACCATTTACTAAGTAAATTTCTTTAACTTAAGCGAATATTACGTAACCCATTGAATTACATGAGTAATTACCTATCTTATTGAACTGTATGAGTAATAACGAAGCATTTCTCACCAGTCGGGCGGCAGCACAAAAATTAGGCGTATCTATGCGTACTGTACAACTCTGGGTGGAAAGTGGCATTTTGCGTGCTTGGAAGACTGCAGGTGGGCACCGGCGAATCGCGCGAAATTCAGTTGATGAGCTACTCAGACAGCAAAATGCTGCTATCCAGGTAGAGTCGGGAGCACATGTTTTGAAGGTGGTTTTAGTAGAGGACGAACCAATACAACGTCAAATATACGAAATGAAATTTACGGAGTGGGCATTACCTCTTGATCTTGTTACTGCAAGTAATGGCTTTGAGGGATTGATTGAAATTGGTCGACGTAAACCTGATTTCATTATTACTGATTTGGACATGCCGGGCATGGATGGATTTGAAATGATCAGAGCAATTGGTAAAGACAAAGAGCTGAGTAGTGCGCAGATTGTTGTAGTTACCGGCCTTAATGAAAAAGTGATTATAGAACATGGTGGGCTACCTGCAGGTATTCCTACTCTAAATAAGCCTGTACCCTTTGAAGAATTGAGAACCATGCTGACAGAGGGGTTGCTCCAACATAATAAGTAGATGGCGTATAAGATTCGTCAGTTAGAAAAGCTGTTCTTAAATAGTTACATGCTTTCCGACTTTATCAAATTAGCTGCGTAGAATTTTGAAAAATTACAATCAATTAGAAATACTCGATTAGCTTAAACTATGCCTACATAAGCAAGCCTTCTTCACGTTTATTGCCACGAATATATGTACAGGCTTTGTTGTACGCAATAAAATTTTTAACAAAATTTAACCGAGAAAAATATATGAATTAAAAACGATTCAGTATATAAAGCTAAGTATAATTACTTAGTTACTAAACTTACTGGCTGGCTGATTTACATATCAAGGTTGCTATGTATGTTAAAGCTGCATCACTTGCTTATTGCATTGCTTATGATTTTTGTGAGCAGTGTTATGTTAGCAGAAAACCGATTTGAAGAAACTGCTGCTCTGCAACTCACAGAAGATGAACAAGACTGGTTATCTGAAAACTCGGTTGCATTGCTTGGAATTAATCCGACTATGCCACCGTTTGAGTGGATCGATGAAAATGGACGTTTCCAAGGAATATCAGCAGACTATGTGAAAAAGATAGAGCAGCTTACTGGGCTAAATATCGAAGTGGTGCCAAATTTAACATGGGATCAAGTCGAAAGTGGTCTCATGGATGGCTCAATTGATATGGGCTCAGCCTTGCCCTCTAGTAAAGAAAGTAATGAACACCTCCATTTTACTGAACCCTATACTTCCTATCCACATGTATATGTTGTAAGGAAAAGTTCACTACAAACCGATGCTGATCTAAAGTTCTTTTCTAAAAGCAGGATAGGCACATCAAGTAACTATATCTTCAAAGAAATTCTTGAAAAAAAATATCCAAATATTGATCTTCATTTATTTGATTCACCGCATCAGGGGCTGGTTGCACTGGCGGTAGGAGAGATCGAAGCCTACATTGGAAATCTCGTCGTTCTAAGTTATTTGATTGATCATTATAATCTCCCCGATATTGAGCTGGGTGGTCAGTTGGAAGGATTTGGCCTGACTAGTCTTAGCATGGTGGCTAGAAAAAATTTACCGGAGCTGGCTTCTATTCTAAATAAGGCGATTACACAAATACCATATGAGGAAAAAGTAGCCATCTCTCGCAAATGGCTTGGATCTCAAAACATGAAGCTACCGTTGCTGAAAGATTTTTCAGAAACGTCAACTACTATACATACTAACTATAGTCCGTCGAAATTACTAATTGCTCTACTCTTCATTATTCCAATATCAGTGACACTAATTATATTCATTACCTGGATAAAGGTAGCACGTCACAAGCGGCTTACGATCAGGAACACAATAATTCTGATTTTTTATATTTTTACAGCACTGATTGCTTCAATCGGTATTTTGATCTTTATCTTGATAGAAAACGAGAAGCATGTGCATAAAATTGAGGAAAGTTATCAAGAGTCATTTAATCTAGCACTTGAACTCAGACAATCAACTTATTATCTAACACGGTTTGCTGATGATTATGTGGAGACGAAAGATTCAAAATATAAACAATACTTTAATATTATCGTTGAGGTTCTAGAAGGTAAGCGGGCTCATCCAAAAAAGATTGGCCTTTCTTATTGGGACTATCTCGCTGCCGGGCTAATGGAAACGAAGATTCTTGGAGGATCATACAGTATTCAAGATAAGCTAAGCGAATTGGAGCTGTATGGAGAGGAACTTGAAAATCTCAAAAGAGCAAAAAGATCGACTGATGATTTAATTGACATAGAAATCACCGCTATGAATGCTTCCGATGGTTTATTTAAGGATAGTAGTGGCGAGTTTAGAATAGAAGGTAAGCCTGATATAGATCTAGCGAGAGACCTTTTGCATGGATCGTCGCATATGGAGGCCAAAAATCAAATCATAATGCCGATTGACGATTTTTTTATTATGCTAGACCGGAGGGTCAGTAATGAGTTGGCCGTGTTACACGAACGTAATCATACTATTTTCATCTCTGCTGCAATAATTACGATAATTACAATCGTATTTTCTATTTATTTCTTCTTTGTATTAAAGAGACGCGTGATTTTACCGCTTGTGAAACTTGAAGCTGGTGCAAATAAAATTGAAATGGGAGACTTATCACATACCATCAATTTCAAATATCTAGATGAAATGAGTTCACTGGCCTCAGCTTTTAACTCAATGGCTCGAAGTATCAGCGAGCGCACTTCACGGATGCGGAGCGTTATTGAAACCGCTGTCGATGCCATCATTCTCATTGATACTAAAGGTTTAATCCAAGAATTCAGTCCTTCAGCAGAAAGTATCTTTGGTTACACCAAGGAAGAAATCCTTGGACACAATATATCCATGTTGATGCCTAAGTCATATCAAACTGAGCATGATGAATACATATCCAATTATCTGGAAAGCCATAATCGTAATGTACTTGGAAAACAACGAGAACTAGTAGCCTTGCGTAAGAATGGCGAAAGTTTTCCTATCGATTTGGCGGTGGCAGAAGCAAAAATAAAGGGGCACAGTTATTTTACTGGAATCGTTCGTGATATAAGTCAACGTAAACATATGGAGGAGAAGCTTAAAAATCAGAAAAATTTGCTTGGTATGTTGAATCAATCGATAACTACTTTTGTAGATAAAGGTGACTTTTTTGCTGCAATGAACGAAATGCTAGATGCACTATTAACTATTTCTAAGAGCCAGTATGGCTTCACTGGTGAAGTACTCTTTGATGATGAAAAAAAACCTTATTTTAAAGCATATGCAATGACTAATATTTCTTGGAATGCTGAAACACAAGCGCGATATGAAAAACATATCGATAAAGGATTTGAATTCCGAAATCTTGATACGCTTTTTGGTCATGTAATGACTTCGCGTAATACAGTTGTCTGTAATGATCCAATTTCCGATCCTCGTGCTGGAGGTTTACCCGAGGGGCATCCGGCAATGCATTCCTTTCTTGGTGTTCCAGTATTTTATGGTAATGAACTTGTTGGAATGTATGGTGTAGCTAATCGAGCTGATGGTTATGATGAGGATCTTTTGGAATTTCTGCGTCCGTTCAATTCAACTTATGGTGTTTTGATTCACTCTCAACGACTATTAAAGAAGGATGAAGAAATCAAAAGTGAATTGATCAATGCTAAAGAGGGAACCGAGAAAGTATTAAAAGACCTTAAGGTACAGGAGTTACGCTACCGCACTTTAGTTGGAAATATACCAGGTATCGTTTACCGTTTTGCTCATGACGAGGAATTTACTATTCAGTACATGTCTGATTATGTCGAGCAGATATCAGGCTATCCAGCTTCAGATTTTATCGCAAACAAGGTTCGCACTTTTGCCAGTATTATTCATCCTGATGATGTTGCAGAAGTGAATAGAACTTTAGCAGATGGTATTAAATCAACAACATATTACTCGCTTGAATATCGCATTGTTCATCGGAATGGAAAAATACATTGGGTCTATGAAAGGGGGCAGTGTGTAAAAGACGAGGATGGCATGTTAGATCATAACGATGGCTTTATTCTAGACATAACAGAGAATAAAAAAGCGGAACAAGCATTAGTTGAGTCAAAAGATGCTGCAGAACACGCCAATCTAGCCAAGTCCCAATTTCTCTCCAGTATGAGCCACGAGCTGCGTACTCCCTTAAATGCCATTATTGGTCTTGCGCAATTGTTTGAATATAAAAAAGAACTTTCTAGTGAAGATAAACTCAATGCGGGTGAGATACATAAGGCAGGAGAACATTTATTGTCTCTGATTGATGAGGTTTTAGATCTCTCCAAAATTGAGGGAGGCCATATTGAGCTGAAAATGGTTGCAGTATCGCTTTCGCACCTCCTAAATGAGTGCATGGCTATTATCGAGCCGCTTGCGCAATCACGTGGAATCATTATGGACTACGAATCGTCGAGCTTTATTAATAAGTTTGTTCATGCAGATTATCATCGACTAAAGCAAGTATTTTTGAACCTGTTGTCCAATGCTGTGAAATACAATAACGAGAATGGTTTTATTGGCATTGGGTGCACTATAACTGACAACAATAGTATTCGTATCAGTATACGTGATACGGGCGAAGGCTTGAGCCAAAAACAACAAGAAGAATTGTTTCAGCCATTTAATCGTCTTGGTGCCAAGTACGAAGAAATAGAAGGTACAGGTATTGGGCTGGTGATTACGAAGAATTTGGTCGAGTTAATGAATGGAAAAATCGGTGTGAAGAGTCATGTTAAAGTTGGTTCGACGTTTTGGGTTGAATTTGATTTAGGCAACATTAGCGAAAAGAACCATAGCATTGATGTCGTTGAAAGCAAACTCGATACGGTGGAAACTCTGAGTATTTTTATGCATTCACATATTTTGATTGCAGAAGATAATGAAGCCAACAAACTTGTGTTGCAACAACAAATGGAACTTATTGGCTTGAGTGCCGATTTCGTGAAAGATGGAAAAAAAGCTTGGGAGATGTTCAACAAACAAGAATATGATCTTTTGCTCACGGATATCCATATGCCCTCTATGGATGGTTACGAACTTGTAGACAAGATACGTAATGCAGAACAAGGTATGAAAAGGCGTATGCCTATTATCGCGCTTACAGCCAATGCAATGCCTGAAGATGAAAAACGTTGTTTGGAAAGTGGTATGGATGCGTACATTCGCAAGCCTGTGCGTCTTGAAAATCTGAGAGCCATACTCGCAAAATGGTTGTCTGTGAGTCAAACTAAAAAGACAAAGCTAAACCTTGATAAGAAAATCAATGATATTAATGAAGTTAAATTATTAGCAGAATTAGAATATCCTGTTGACATGGCTATGGTAATAGAGATCATTGGAGACAACTATGATCAACATTGTGTGTTGTTTAAGTCATTTGTTAAATCAACTTCAGAAATAATTAAGGAAATGCAGTCGGCTTATAATCATAATGATTTAAACAAAATTAAGCAGCTTGCGCACAAACTGAAATCTTCTTCAAGGAGCGTGGGAGCGCCTCAGCTGGCTGAAATCTGCGAAATATTAGAGATCGTAAGCGAAGATACTCGCAGTAATGATATTGATAATATGATTAATCATATTTCGGAGTTATTTTGTGACGTAGAAATCTATATGGAGGAATACTGCGCATCAGACCCAAGTACTTAACAAGCGAGCTCCCTTAAATTGTAAAATATACACTGTTATTTAAAATGTACGATATCTCACTTGTTGATCCCCAAGCTTAAATCTATTAACGACCAAAAAAACTTATGGTAGCTGATATGTTAAATGCAAAAATATAATGACTATTAGCTAAAGTAATAAATTAAGTCATCTTAAACAATATCGCATCTCGCTCAATAATTGGCTCTATTTTTATAGTGGTGATAACGAAGATCTTTTTGAACATGACTTCAATATCGACTATGAGTCATTTACTCGAAGTGCATCAACTTAGATCTACGATCAGGTTATGGTATTAAATTTTACACTTAAAGAGTGTTTGTAATACGCGGATTACATAAGTTCCTAATTTATATGGATAAATATTATATTGCTTCCTGACCAAGTCAAATAAACCAAGGATAAAAAGGATGAACGATAAATTTACGTATTGAGCTAACTTGCTGAAATCTCCAGCATTAATCAAGTTAATGATTGATAAAGTTAAACATTTAGTTCGTTATCTTTGTTATTTTTGATCTGCATTGCCGATATGTATTTCCGAAATATCAGTAATATGACAACACGAAAAAGTAACGATGGAATAATATGTAGTTGAGACATTCACACAGGTGAGTTTCATTACATCAACTGTTACCAGAACTAAGTGATAATGACCAATGTAATTTCTTAAAAGGGTTAGCATCAGTGGAAGAGAAATTAGTAATTTTGTTAAACATTCATCAATTAATTGATTTTAACTAAATCAATGATGTGGTGAATTAAAGAAATGATATTTAACTTCTAGAATATAAAAGAAAACACGTTATTAATTTAAGGATGAAATTGATGAAAATTTTGAACAGTCTTGGAAGTAATACTCAAACTAAAGAATCATCTGATCGTTTTGAAGGCGCATTAACAGCCATAAAAACTCATGTAATGATTTCAGATGCTGATCTTAATATCGTATATATGAATGATTCGTTAAAAGAGATGTTCAGAGAGGCTGAGTCAGATATTAAAAAGGATTTACCAAAGTTTAATGCAAATGCACTCATTGGAGTCAATATTGACTCATTCCATAAAAATCCTGCTCATCAACGTGGAATTCTTGCAAAACTTACTTCAACGTTTGAATCACAATTAGAAATTGGTGGCCGAAGCTTTCGAATAATTGCTAATCCGATACTTGACAATAAGGGCAAGTTGACTGGAATTGCTGTTGAATGGGCTGATCGTACAGCAGAACTTAAGGCAGAAAGAGAAATTCAGGAGCTTACACTGGAATATAAAGGACAGGTAGATGCAATCATCCGGTCACAGGCGGTTATTCAATTTGATATGAATGGAAATATTCTAGATGCTAATGACAACTTTCTCAATACTGTTGGCTATTCGCTTGCAGATATAAAAGGCAAACATCACAGCATGTTTGCGTTGCCTGAATATAAAACTAGTCAGGAATATAAGCAATTTTGGGAAGCACTAAATCGTGGTGAATTCCAAACCGGCGAATATGAACGAGTTGGGAAAGATGGTAAGAAACTATGGCTGCAAGCTTCATACAATCCTATTTACGATCTGGACGGAAAGCTATTTAAAGTTGTGAAGTATGCTAGTGATATCACTGCACAAAAAGAGCTTCAGGTAACTGTTGAGCATATTTTGCAGGAGGTGAGTGATGTCCTATTGGCACTTGCTGAAGGTAGATTAGATGAACGGGTACAAGGAGAATACCAAGGTCAATTTGCACAGCTCAAAAGAACTACTAACGATTATTGCAAAAAGTTGAGCGAGATGGTTGGTGATATTCGACAAGTGTGTGAGTTGGTGAATGCTGGTGCAGGCGAGATTTCCGATGGCAATCTGGATTTAAGTAGACGCACCGAAACACAAGCGGCAGCTTTGGAAGAAACCTCTGCGAGCATGGAGGAGATTACCAGTACCGTCAAACAAAATGCTGATAATTCCAGAGAAGCTAATGAACTTGCTATTAGTGCACGATCACAAGCTCAAGCTGGGGGAGAAATAGTCAACCAAGCGGTCACAGCAATGGGCGAAATCAATCAAGCTAGCAGTAAAATTTCCAATATCATCAGTGTGATTGATGAGATAGCATTCCAGACAAATTTACTGGCACTCAATGCAGCTGTTGAAGCAGCGCGTGCTGGTGAACAAGGACGTGGCTTTGCAGTTGTTGCGACTGAAGTACGAAATCTTGCTGGACGTAGTGCCTCAGCTGCGAAAGAAATTAAAGAATTAATCGAAGACAGTGTCACGAAAGTCGAAGAGGGAAGCCGCTTGGTAAATCAATCAGGTGAAACCCTGGATGAGATCATGGAAGGTGTTAAAAAAGTTGCAGATATTGTTAAGGACATTACGTCTGCCTCTCAAGAACAAGCGCAAGGTATTGATCAAGTTAATAAAGTGATCATAGAATTAGACACAACTACTCAACAAAATACAGCATTAGTAGAAGAAAGTGCTGCGTCTGCAGAATCGATGGCTGAACAAAGTAATGAATTGAGTCAATTGATAGGCTTCTTTAAAGTCGAAGATTCATATCAAAAGTCTAATAATGAAAATTTATTAAATAATCATCCGGTTAAAGAACGTCGTAGTGCTAATCGTCCTTGGTCAGAGAGTGATAAGACAGCTAGTGCCAATTCAACGAAGACATTTCCAGATGAATCATTTAAAAAAGCATCAAGTGGTGATTTAGATAATGATAGTTGGAAAGAGTTCTAGTATTTCCCAAATATAAGAGTAGCTAGCTGGCTCAGGTAGACATGTTCTATCTATTTATCTTTAACAAACACTACTAGGCAATAAGCTCATTGTTTAGGTAGATGATAAAAATAATATTATCAATATACTATTATAATTGTGAAAAAAGATCTCTCTGAACTCAGTATTCTAATCATTGATGATGATGAATTCATACTTTCAACAGTTGTTATGACACTGGAGCTGGTCGGTGTTACAAATGTTATAACATGTAAAAACGGACTAGACGCACTGACAATGATAGATTCCGGTCAAGTCATTGATGTGATTATGTTGGATTTAAATATGCCGGTGATGGATGGTGTGGAAGTTTTACGTAACCTGGCATTACGTAAGTATTTCGGTGACATCCTTCTATTTAGTGGCGAGGATACTCGAATTTTGAAATCGGTAAAAAACCTTGCCGATGAACACAAACTAAATGTGCTTGGTTCACTTAGCAAACCAGTTTCGGCTAATGACCTGTTTGAAAAACTAGCAAGAATAGAGCTCAAGTTAATAGAAACTTCTAAGGCTAATACTGAGTTAATTTCATCAGAAGAGCTGCAAAAGGCTATTGCAGAGAAGCAGATTGCTGCTTTTTTTGAGCCTCAAATTAACGTTATGGATGGATCTTTGGCTTCAGTAGAGGTTTTAGCACGTTGGCAACATCCCGAACGTGGATTAATCCCGCCAATCACATTCATTCCTTTAGCAGAGGAGCATGACTTAATTAACGAGATGACTTGGCATATATTTGAACAGGCGTTAGCGAATGTGGGCCAGTGGCGTAAGCGAGGATACGACTTCTCAGTCTCGGTCAACTTTTCCGCAAAAAGTTTAGTTTTAGTCGACTTGCCTGAGCGGTTGACAGCTATAGCGAATACACATGATGTTCCTTGTAATATGATTACATTGGAAGTAACAGAGAGCCGTCTCTTGGAGAATCTAGCTACCACTCTCGACGTGCTAACTCGTCTTCGTTTGATGGGCTTTCGTCTTTCCATTGATGATTTTGGCACAGGCTATTCATCAATGTCTCAACTCAGTAATATTCCTTTTACAGAACTAAAGATTGACCGAAGTTTTGTGCATGATGCTGCAGATAATCTAGAAGCACGTGCGATATTGGAATCAAGCGTTATACTGGCCAAAAAACTCAACATGACAATTGTTGCAGAGGGCGTGGAGAATCAATCTGATTGGGACCAAGTAGTAGATGTGGGTTGTGACTTGGTTCAAGGCTACTTCATTGCTAGAGCAATGTCAGCTGCGCAATTTGATGCATGGATGAGTTGGCGTGAAGCTGATCTAAGTCAGAGTGCGCATGGGTGATGAATAGTGAATTGAATTACCTGCTGTTTCCCTGTTATCGAAATGCAAGAAAAGGTTTGTACTAGGTTAATTATATAAATTAAATAGAGTTAACGGATAAACTTAGAATAAGAAAATATAAAATTAAAATTTCCCTGTGAATTGGCTGTTTAATAAGGAAATTATCACACAGCAGGGTTCACTGCAGACTCAAGCCTCCGCCACCTAATTTATATTATGTGCCATTTGATCATCTCGCATTTTAAGGAGTTAATTTGGTAATAGCTTTTTTGTTTTACTGCTATGTAATCTGTTTTCAAGGTCGAGTTCATTCACCAAATGAAACGTTAATAGCATTCAGGAAATTGGATGATATTTGAATTTGCTACCGAATAAGATGGCAGACCAACGCATAAATTAATTCAAGTTTCTTAAAGTTCGCATCTAAAATACATTGTTTAGCAAGACTTTCTAACGGTCTTATTTGTTAATGTAAAAGCCCTCAGTTCAATATCATATTATTATATTTGATTATGCTAATATTATAGTTTTGTTAATGATCGCTTTTGCCCTAAGCAGACATAAATAGCTCAGTCAAACAAGGCTGTTAGGCTTAATATAGAAAGCTAAGCCGATTTTTTGATTATTATAGAGCATGTACATCTACAATAGTTATACACTTGCCACTAATTCTCCAATCATCTTATTTAATATCTCCTATACATATCATAGTAGCGGGTCGCATCTGTTTACCTTCAATTTCACTTAAGGCCTCAGTTAACTTTTGGCTCATATGTTTCTTTAGTTGCGGAGTCAAAATCATCTTTAATTATTTGCACTAACAACTGGCATCTTAACCTCCTGTCTTAATTAAAAAAATACCTAATACTTATACACTAAAAGTTAAGAAAGTTTTAATTTTTAGTATCCGACTACAACTTATGTAGTTGAATTTAAATGCGCCAATAGTAATCTCTGCTCAATTATTGTATTTGAGCAAAAGAACATGAAATACAATCAATTTTGCCCAGTCGCAAAAGCCACTGAGTTGCTTGGAGATAAGTGGACATTTTTGATTATGCGTGAGCTTTTATCAGGTGGCTGTCGCTTTAATGAATTACTCAAGGGTCTAGGTAACATTTCTCCAAGTCTATTAACAGCGAGACTTCGAAGTCTTGAGAAAGCAGAAATAATAGAGAGAGAAAAAATTAAAGGCCAACAAGGCTTTGAATATTATCTGACAACCGCTGGAAAAAAAGCATTACCAATAATTCAGGCGCTAGGAAAATGGGGCATGGATTGGGCCAGAGATCAGATAAGTGATGACGAATTAGATGTTGAATTGCTTATGCTGCACCTAGGCCGCAGCATAAACCCTGAAAAGTTAATTGGTGACGAAACGGTTATTCATTTTAAGTTTAATGACATTAAAAAGTTAAAAGATTGGTGGATCGTTGTTGAAAACGACAAGATTGATATATGTCTCGATGATCCAGGAAAAGAAGTCGATGTATGGTTCAACATAGATGTTAGAACGATGATGGAAGTGTGGATGGGCGATCAAACATATAAATCTGCAATTAATAGCAACAAGCTCAAGATTGTTGGATCAACTCGTCTTACCAAGGATGTCACAAAATGGCTGAGTAATAGTGATTTTGCTTAAGGTTAACATAACAATCAACACATATGATTGTTAATAATTACAAAGAGATCTGTATATATTTAATCAACAACAACTAACACAATACAAGGGTGGGGTAAGTCAATGAAAAAAATTGTCGTCATGTTAATCGCTGTACTTTGCTTGAGCAGCCTCAGCTCCAATGTTCATGCAAACTTGCAACAAAATATCAAAAACCATCTCCATCATTATAGGAACTTGTTAATACTCATCCGAGATTACAAAGCCACGAATGAAAGTTATTTGCTGAGTGGTGATTATGATGAATTAAATACAGTTCAGCTACAGGCTGCGATTGAAGTACTTAAGTTGATTTATGACGGCGAATTAGACAGTTGCTGCTGGACGGGTGGTACGCCCAATCAGTATGCTAATTTTGCCTCGCTTAGCACCACCGAGGTTGTGGCAGGTCAAAGTACTACTTATACAATGCATAGCGGGCACATAGGCACATTTACTGCCGATGATGCTACGCGGTATGACTTTGTTGGAATCGAGGGTATTTTGTTGTACTTAAGAAATAACATAAATAATAATGTCTACAGTGGAGTTAACACACACCCAGACAGAATAAAGCGTTGGGAATTAGTCTTAGCAAAAAGTCTCCATAATATCTGGGATGATCTTGTGTGGGCTTTCAGCTACGTTGATGATACGCTTTATACACATCCTGATATAACACCTGAATTTCGCAAGCACTATGCGTTTGCCTGTATTGTTTGTTTTGGTGCAGGGTTTTATGACACGTCTTTGTTGCACACTAAAAATGGCAATTCTTATACTGCCAAGCCTGCGTGGCATACTATCTACAACAAATTAAGTGCTGCGACACAACAATGGATGAATACACAAGCAGATAACCAATATCCTAAGTCATCGACTTGGAATGGTAGCGCACCTCTGCAAATCAGCATGGGCCCGACCTTCCAGGGCGTAGCAGTATCAAGTTATGGTACTCAAAATTTGAAAGCACGCATTTATCCAGCTCATTGTCATGGGGCTACCGAGCTCTATAAAACACTCGATCCTGTTGCCATGATCAGGGATAAAGGGACCGCCAACGATAAACAAGCGGTGAATATGTTACTTCCTTACTCACACAATTACACCCTTGAT
Organism: Gammaproteobacteria bacterium; assembly: GCA_028281205.1. Classification (GTDB taxonomy): domain Bacteria; phylum Pseudomonadota; class Gammaproteobacteria; order UBA4575; family UBA4575; genus UBA1858. Next base: position 1,174 of record JANQKJ010000093.1, on the reverse strand, counting down.
GTCAACACGTTTGTTACCAATTTCGGTGTAACGCCTTTTATATCTGACATGTATCCAGTATGGTATGGTCGAAACATTGGTGGTGCGTATCATAACTCGTATAAAGAAACTGGTATTGGTTCACTCTTTTATAACGAATCACGTGATTACCACTCAACGCATAGCGGCCGCTGGATGCAACTAACCCAATGGGCGCGGTTAACATCGCCAGAAGAAGGCACTTCCTATCCTTTGCATGGTATCAACCCGATACCAAATGAGAGTTGCAACAAGTTCTAATAGAAATATGATTTTGTAAACATGAGTGGGGTTGCGACCAATTGACTCAATGCTGTGACTGGGCGTGTTGAGTATGATCAGACATGAATTTAGCAATACTTTTTATTGAAGTAATATTTTTCTTGCGGTTATTTTTGATTATTTCTGTTTTAAGTTTAGTGTTTTATTTGGTTTATGAACCCACTCAAGATGTAAGCTATGACTATCAGCAGATCAGTTGGCAGGGTCTTATTCATCCAGAAGATCTTTATGCACGATTGAATCCACCTTTATGGTTAGGAGCGATTAACGGAACTGCTGAAGTTATAGCTTACGATGTTACTGATTCGGATGTTAAACCATGTGACCATGGACCGTTATGAAGAAGCATAAGGTTCTATGAGGGTGAACCCTAGTTTGAATTGAAGGGTCATAAAATAATTAGGCACGGATCACGGCTTCTGGAATAGTAATACAAACTAAAAAAATAATGAGTTGAACTCGGTGGATAAGATAGAAAAGCAAAAATCGATGCAATCCCATAAAAAAATCGCAGAAGCTATACTTTTGAGTAAACCTCGCGAGCTGCTTTGCGTGTGTAAAGAATGCAAAACGCCATTTATTGCAGTTGGTTATTCCATAGATGAGTCTGCAAAAGTTCGCTGTGCGCAGTGTGGCTCCTCGGCAGTTAGTATTTTGCGCGAGCATATAGCTCGCTGAAAGATTATATATACCAAGACTAGTTAAGGCGTTGAATCAAGTGTGACAGTATTATGTCTAACTTGGCTAATTTGATTAGTGCTTTACTATACTTTTTGTTGAAGTCTGACCTTAATTGCATCCGCGCATATTTTTACACTTAACGGAGGTTTACTTTCATATGCATGAACGGAATAAACGGGTACAGACTTGATAA
>JANQKJ010000092.1 GCA_028281205.1 Gammaproteobacteria bacterium | reverse complement strand
AACTTGTTCAACTTTTTTAATCAGTGCTTTGGGTGCATCTTGAAATAATAAATGTGCTTCATCAAAGAAAAAAACCAGTCTGGGTTTATCAGGGTCACCCACTTCAGGAAGTTCTTCAAACAATTCAGACAGCAGCCATAATAAAAAAGTAGAGTACAGTTTAGGATTTTGCATTAACGTCTGGGCGTAAAGAATATTGATGTAACCCTGGCCATTATCATTGCAGCGCATAAAGTCATTTAGCTCAAGTGCAGGTTCGCCAAAAAACTTTTTTGCACCTTCTTGTTCAAGTACCAGTAAACGACGTTGTATAGCACCTACTGATGCTTTACTTACATTGCCGTATTTTGTGCTAATGCTTGAAGAGTTTTCGCCAATAAAGTTAAGCATGGCGCGCAGGTCTTTTAGATCAAGGAGCAACATGCCTTCATCGTCAGCCAGTGTAAAGGCAATATTTAATACACCTTCTTGAGTGTCATTTAGTCCCAAAAGTTGAGACAAAAGTAAAGGGCCCATTTCGGAAACAGTAGTGCGAATAGGATGACCTTTCTTGCCAAACAAATCCCAGAAAATAGTTGGGTAAGCACGGAAGGAATAATTTTCTGGACCTGTCTCTGCAGCACGTTCAATCATTTTTGGATTGTCTTTGCCTGCCTGGCTAATCCCGCTTAGATCACCTTTAACATCGGCAGCGAAAACAGGCACTCCCGCCTGCGAAAAACCTTCAGCAAGAATTTGTAGTGTGACGGTTTTCCCCGTACCTGTGGCACCAGCTATCAGGCCGTGGCGGTTAGCACGATTAAGGCGGATATGTTGAGCAATGTCGCCTTGGCCAACACAAAGAAAGTTGTTTATTTCAGTCAAGGTGCTACTCCTGGGGATTTATTTTTGGCAAATGGTATTTTGTTTGTAGGGGTTAATGCAAATTATTAACTTTGTAGGGGAGGAGGAGTTATTGCCAGTGCTTATTCTTGCTTGGGCCAATCAAGTGGTATTTCATAGCCTGCATCTACCAGGGCATCTGTTATCGCCTGGCCGTCATAACCATAGATCACCTGTTCGCCTATCACGCTAACAGGCACTCCTGTGCCACGTAATGCCCAAAACCCTAAAAAGCCTTGGAATGATTTTTCCGTGTCGTGCTCGGTAAAGGGGATGTTGTATTGATTGAGTGTATTACGTAATGCTTTGCAATAAGGGCACCAGGATGTTGAATAGATAACGACTTCGGTTGAACCTTGTTTGGGTAAATATAAGTATGCAGCCACGCGGTCTATTGAAAATAGTGCGATAGCAAACAGTAATAGAAAAATAAGTATTTTTTTCACCAAAATACCTGGGTATTTAATAGTGTATAAGTATACAAGTATTTTGGTCGGCAATTCGATTCCCTTGATGCAAGCTATGTGTTAACGCGCTTACAAGTATGCGCTACGGTTAATGTTCGATCAGCTCAAATGGAATTGAGAAATGGCCATCGAAAGTATTAATAAAGATATATCGCGTTCGCAATTAATGCTCATATTCTTGAAAAAAATTGTTAATGACGATTTGCGCGCCAAACAACTATTTCGTTTGTATTACGATAGAGGAGAAATCTCTGAAGAACAATTCTTTCAAGCGATAGAGAAATATAGGTATCAGTAATTAATTTTGGTGAGCATAAAGAACTTCATTAAAAAAGTTTTTCAATCAGGCATGTTAACAATAGGCATTGGGCAACCTATACACGCAGCAATCACACGCAGCAGTCCCCACTCAGTAGGTGTGACAGTATTATCATATTCAATACACTTTGCGCAGGCAGATAAAAATTCATCTTTAAGTAGTGGTACTAGATAATCTATTTTTTCTATTGACTTGTTGACATCATGAAATTCTAGTTCAGTGTCAGCAATGCGCATCGCATCGCTCATATTCAACCGCTTTAGCCCTTGTGCAAATGCATTATCTTTTGTCGAGTTTTCATTATGTGATTCGCTAGCTAATAGCGACATGACGCAAATAATCTCATGTTTGATTTGTGAAAAAGAATGATAACTACGTGCAAAGCGTTTTTTGTTGCCAGTGTTAAAATGTGGGTCAAGGTAGTGGCTGAGTAAGCGGAATTGAAGCCATTCTTGTAAGTGAGATTGCTTATCGGCAAAAATAAATTGAGTGAGATGTTGCTTGAATTGTTGGTATTGTGATGCAGAAAGCCGTTTTAAAGCGGGAATCGACATTTCGATTAAAGGCAAAATATCTTTTTGAGATAACTTTCCTGTATCTTGTGCATAACGCTTCACATCTGAAATCAGCAAAGGTTGCCCCTGAATAAACGACAATTGTGTTTTTCGAATTTGTTCATCGGTATCTAATCTTAATGCAAGCATTAATGCATAAGCACTGCCTGGATTATGTGTAGCATCATTAATTGACTTAGGGAGAGAATCTACCAGTAACGCGGCAATTGCTACCATGACAGGATCTAAGAAGCCTGTAGTTTTTAATAAATCGCCTAAGCCCTCTATTTTATTTTTTGCCTGGGCCGTGGAGGAAATAGGTTTTTCCTCTAGTGGTTTGCCAGTTAAATAATTCCCGTCCCAATGAGGATCAATGCGTAAGATGCGTTTGTCTAAAGGTGGATGTGTGGCAAAGATTGAAAATGCGCGCACAAAAATGGCATCGCCAAAAAACATATGACTGCATTCATTGGCATTTGGTGAACTCATGTTTGAGCCAATGCCGGAGCCAATAACTTTTAATGCACCTGCAATTCCATCCGGATTGCGTGTGTATTGTACTGCTGATGCGTCGGCAAGGTATTCGCGTTGTCGGCTTACCGCAGATTTAATTAGTGATCCAAAAAATGTGCCGATCGATCCAATTACAAGTAAACCGACACCAATACCCAATACCGGTAAACCGCCGCGACTATTCGAGCGTGAACGCGAAGTGCTGTATAAAGCTACGCGGCCCGCTTTACTGATAAATACAATACCAGCAAGTATAGTAATTAAGTTCAGGTTCAAGCGCATATCGCCATGTAAAATATGACTGAACTCATGACCAACTATGCCCTGGATTTGATCGCGTGATAAACGTTCTAAACTGCCACGAGTGACACCGATAACCGCATCGCTTTCATCATAACCGGCAGCAAAAGCATTAATAGTAGTTTCTTCTAACACATATACAGGTGGCACGGGCAGGCCGGCAGCGATGGCCATTTCCTCAACAACGTTTAATAGTTGTTGCTCGTTAGTATTATCAGTACCTTGTTCAATGGGACGGCCGCCTAACATCTCTGCCACGCTATGGCCGCCGCGCGACATTTGTATACGCTTAAATAAAATCACACAAGCAATTACTGCAATCACAGCAAAAGCAGTTTTTATTAATGTGCTGGTTTGCAGTTGTTGCATGTAGGAGCCTGAACTGACTGCAGTAGATTGGCCGAAACCCCAGAAGGTGGCGGCAATGAGTGCAACAGTCAGGCCTATGATACATACCACGGCTGCTGAGAAAAATGCAATCAGCAGCCAGGTATTTTTATGTGCACGGTCTTGCTGTTCAAAAAAATTCATCGGATGAACTTGCTAACAAGCCTTATGCAAATGTGTTTGCTTTTAGTTTATAGACGTTAGTTAAAATGAAACTTTAGGTGCTGCCTGAATTTCCGCACTATCTTCCATAACTAATAAGTTTGCATCATCTGGATGTCCAAATGCGCTGGCAAAAAACACCGGAGGAAAACTTTGTCGGTATTCATTATAGGCAGTGACAGCATCATTAAATGCTTGACGTGAAAAAGCGACCTTGTTTTCTGTTGAGGTCAACTCTTCAGATAGCTGCATCATATTTTGATTGGCTTTTAAATCAGGATAGGCTTCAACAACCAAGTTGAATTTGCCCAGTGACGATGCCAGTGCCGATTCCGCACCAGCCAGATCGGCAATCGCCGCAGCACTGCCGGGGTTGGATTTAGCAGCGTTAAGCATGGCGCTGGCAGCATTTCGAGCGGCGATAACAGACTCAAGAGTTTCACGTTCATGCTGAATATAGCCTTTAGCTGTTTCGACTAAATTAGGGATTAAGTCGTAGCGGCGTTTAAGCTGCACTTCAATTTGCGCAAAAGCATTCTCGAAACGGTTTTTTAGGCTTACCAGTTTATTGTAGATGCCTATGATATAAAGAACCATGGCAACAACAATGACTAGAAAGATAATAATAGACCAATCCATATAAGGCTCTCCGAAGAGTGAAATCAGGGGACATGGTACTAAATCAGCGCGATTAATAGAATGAAATTTAAGCTCTAATAATAGCCGCTGGTCAATAAGCCAAATTAGCTAAAGAGTAGGTTAATAATGAGTGAAGATATAATTACTGAATTGCAAACAAAAATTGCTTATCAAGAAGACAGTATTCAGGAATTAGGTACTGTGGTGATAGCAATGCAAAAACAAATTGATCAATTGGAATTATGCTGCCAGGCTCTGAAGGGCCGGCTTAAAGAAGCGTCAGCATTATTTTCTGGTATTTCAGAGCATGATGAAAAGCCACCGCATTACTAAATACGGTGGCGCTTACACATTAGCGGCAAAGAACATCGTCCCGATGTTTTTCTAGTTTAGCCAGGACTTGCTTTTGAAGTTCTGGTGCAATCTCCATTTCGTTAAGTACGGTGTGAACATTTTCCAGCATCGCGTCCACATGAGCATCGTTCAATCCGCGCTCAACAACTGATTTATGTGATTTACGCATATTGCGGCCTGTATATAGGGAAGGGCCGCCAAAGATATAAGTTAAAAATGCATTCATCTTTATAGATTGTTTTTTAATGTCTACATCTTTGAAAAAATGATTAATGCGGTCATCCTCGAGAATATGGTAGTACAACTTAATTGATGCTAATTCCACAGCATTCTTACCACCGATTTCATCATATAACGTTTGTGCCATAAATGTTTCCTTAAATAGAGACTTGTGTTGAGTTTAGATTCTGTGATGCTAACTCTATCTTGGAGATTAAGAGAAAGCATTGATCTGTGTCACCCGAACAGGATTAATCATATTCTTGATTTAGTACGGGAGAACTTAAAGTAACCAGATTTATTTGTGATTAAGACTCGATAAAAAGTTGTCAACCGAACCTATTGTAAATCGTTATATAGGTAAATATCAAAACTAAAATAGGTAAAAATGACTATGAGATTATTAATTATTGTATTGTCTGGGGTGTTGTTACTGGCTGGCACGGCTTCTGCTGAAGAATCTGAGTTTAGTTGGAAAGATATGCGTATGGCGTGTAAAGGGAAGCATGATTCCGCCGAGTGCCAACAACTGAAACAACAGGCAAGCGAGTTCTGTCAGGCACATCCGGATAACAAAAGATGCCGCAAATTATATGCAATGAAAGAATGCCGCGATAATCCTGATTCAGAGAAGTGTCAGCAAATCAAGCAACGTCTTAAGGCATATTGTAACGAGCACCCTGAATCGAAAAAGTGTGTACGTGCCAGAATACATAAAACCTGTAAAGACGACCCAGAATCAGAGCAGTGTGTAGAAGCAAAAGAAAAAGCTCATGCCTACTTCTGTGAAAAGCACCCAGATCATGACAAATGTACCTAATTTGTAATATGTTATTTTTTCTGCAAGCTCCAATTTAATATTGGGGCTTTTGTTATTTTGCACTAATAAGATAAAGATTCTGTGTGCATTTCTTATATACTTAAGCCCGGATTGTCTATAAATAGCTTAAGGAGCATAGTATGTTTGAACCACTTTCCGTACCTTTTGGGTGCGTCATGTTATACAACGTTGTCAAACTTAAAGACGGTGTAACTGTAGAAGATGTTGAACTAGCGCTTGGCGAAATGTGTAACGTTGTAAAAAATACTTACGGTGATGATGAAGGTGGGTTCATTGGCGGGCAAGTGTATAAATTTGGCGGCTTTATTTCAGATGAAGGCTCGTTTGCTTCTAAGCAGCAAAC
>JANQKJ010000349.1 GCA_028281205.1 Gammaproteobacteria bacterium | reverse complement strand
GGGGGCATTTGGACAATACAATGAATTAATTTATTTACGTACCCCATTAAAACAAAACTTTATTTTAATTTTAACTTTAGTCTTAGCGCTAGGTGCGTTATTCGCCGTGTTTGCAGCATTTTATTGGTCACGTGTACTGGTGGCTCCAATACAGGAATTAGCTGAGGGTACTAAAGCAGTAGCGGCTGGACAATACCATAAAAAATTACCAGTAAGGCAACAAGATGACCTAGGTATGTTGGTTGCCTCATTTAATCGTATGACTGAACGTCTTTCAGTCGCTAGAGACACGACTATTATTAACCAGCGTATTATTGAAAATCAGCGTACTTATCTACAAACCATTCTTGAGCACTTATCTTCTGGCGTGTTAAGTCTGGATCACTCTTTTGCGCTTAAAACAATTAATGCTGCTGCTAGTGAAATTTTTCATGTCAATATGAATCAATTTATTGGTAAACAATTTGTTCAAATAGGTACGACCCATAGCTTCTTAAAAGATTTTTGTACCATAGTAGCCAACAAAATAAGACAGAGTTCTGAGGAATGGCAGGTCGAAATGGAAGTATTTACACCACAAGGTAGAAAGACCATTCTATGTAAATCTGTGGAGCTGCCTGGCGAAGAAGAATCGCAACGTGGTTGTGTGTTGGTATTTGATGATGTAACGACATTGCTTCAAGCACAACGGGATTCTGCATGGGGTGAAGTTGCAAGGCGGTTGGCGCACGAAATCAAAAACCCGTTAACACCAATACAACTTTCCGCAGAAAGATTGCGTAGAAAATTATTACCCAATCTAGCTGAGGAACAATCTGAGATTGTTGATCGCGCTACTCATACTATTGTTCAACAAGTTGAATCAATGAAGTTAATGGTCAACGATTTTTCTGATTATGCCCGCATGCCAACCATGGAACCCAAGCCGCTGGATTTGAATGCATTAGTTAGAGACACCGTCGAACTATATAAAGGTGATCGGCAAGCAGTTAGTATTAAGCTAGATTTAGACATGAATTCACTTGATATACGTGGCGATTCCGTGCGTCTGCGCCAAGTGATACATAATCTAATAAAAAATGCGATTGAATCTATGCCGGAAGGTGAGAAATGCGTTATTAACATTAGTACCTTTCCATTTGAATTTACCAATGCAAAATATGCTGGTATTGAAATCGCTGATAATGGTCCAGGTTTCCCAAGTGATGTTCTTGGCAGGGCGTTTGACCCTTATATGACAACTAAACCTAAGGGCAATGGTCTCGGCTTAGCCATCGTCAAAAAAATAATAGAAGAGCATAATGGCGTTATACGTGCAAGCAATCAGAGGCAAGGCGGTGCAGTGATAAATATTCGTTTCCCACTGTATGATTATGGTATGAAACAGAACAATAAAAAATTGAAAGCGAGTATCAAGTGAGTGCAGAAAAAATACTCGTAATAGATGATGAGCCTGACATCTGTGGCTTAGTCAGTGATATTTTAACTGATGAAGGCTATCAGGTTAGTGCAGCTGAAACAGCGGCAAGTGCCAGAGAGCAAATAACGCAAGCAGATTATGATTTAGTGTTACTTGATATCTGGATGCCAGATGAAGATGGCATCACCTTATTAAAAGATTGGAAAGACAATAAAGTACTGCATTGTCCAGTCGTGATGATGTCTGGTCATGGCACGGTAGAAACAGCTGTTGAGGCAACGCGCCTTGGTGCCTATGCGTTTGTAGAAAAGCCATTAACAACTGCAAAGTTAATTCAAACTATACGCAAAGCTATTGATAGTACGCAGACAAATGAGCCAACTACTAGCATAATCACAACGGTAAATAAAAGTTATGTAACTCCTGTTGGCAGCAGTGAAGTTATGCACAAGCTGTTAGATATTTGTGACCGGTGCTCGCAATTAAATACCAACTTATTAATTGCTGGCGAGGAGGGTGCTGGACGATACACAGTCGCACGTTATATCCATGAACGCAGTGAACGTAGCAGTAAGCCATTTGTTTTTATCAGGAGTGAGCAATTTGAGCTTGAAAAAGTAAATGAGTCTGCATGGTCTAAACTTAAGGCTGAATTAATTGACTCGATTAAATTTTCGCAAGACGGGACAATCTTTTTTCAAAATATAGATCAAATAAATCCAGTGGTACAAAAGCGATTTATTGACTTGCTACAGCAACTTTCCGCAGTTCAAGTATTTAAGCGCTTTAACGTTAAGGTTATGGTTTCTATTTCCACGCAGGCAAGTGCGGAAATTATTAACAGCCTACAGACGATTTTATCTATGACTCGCATTAGTGTACCTGCATTGAGAAATCATATTGAAGATATACCTGAGTTAGTTAACTATTTGATTGACGATTTTTGTGCGAATGATAATTACGATTACCGCAAATGCTCAATTGCAGCACAAAATGCATTTTTACATTATGAATGGCCACGCAACGTCTCAGAGCTAAAGACTATTATCCAGCAATTACTAGTCACGGGTGGCAGTGAAGAAATTAATGTTGAAGACGTAAAACAGGCACTGGGTTCTCAACAAACAAGCGCTAGTGAGAGTTCCGTCGTTGAGGATTTGCTTGAGCTACCATTAAGAGAAGCGCGCGAGGCGTTTGAAAAACAATATCTTTTACATCAGTTAAAAAGAGTAAACGGTAGTGTGAGTAAACTGGCTGAATTAGTGGGTATGGAACGAACCCATTTATATCGCAAATTACGCTCTTTAGGCATAGGTTCAAAAGACTCCAGTTAATGGTGTTTGTTAGGCTCTAATAGAGATACAATTCGAGCCAAAATTTTTAGCGATATAACAATGAAAATAATCATTCTCGGGGCAGGCCAAGTTGGGGGGTCATTAGCATTAAGCTTGGCTAATGAGTCAAACGATATTACCTTGGTTGATAGTAACCCGGACGTATTACGAGAGATTCAAGATCGAGCTGACTTGCAAACAATTGTTGGCCATGCCTCTTATCCAAATATACTAGAACAAGCAGGTGCTCGTGATGCCAATATGATAGTCGCTTTAACCAATAGCGACGAAACCAATATGGTTGCTTGTCAGGTGGCATACACGCTTTTCCATACGCCGACAAAAATTGCTCGAGTGCGTACTGCAGATTATTTAGAGTACAAAGATTTATTTGTTCAAGAAGCCTTACCTATTGATGTGTTAATTAGTCCGGAAATGCTGGTTTCTGGCTATGTACAAAACTTAATAGAACACCCTGGTGCACTACAGGTGTTGAACTTTGCCAATGGTAAAGTTCAATTGGTAGCAATCAAAGTCAATGAAAATAGTCATATCGTTGGGAAAGCGGTAACTAAAATTTTTGATGGCATGAAAACTATGGATACATCAATTGTTGCCATTTACCGCGATCAAGGTGCATTAAGTATCAATTCAGAAACTATTATCGAAGCCGGAGATGATTTATTTTTTGTTGCAGCAACCGCGCAGGCCAAAAATGTCACTACTATGTTGCAAGGATTAGATAAACCTAATCGACGTGTGCTAATCGCCGGTGGTGGGAATATTGGCTCTCAGTTAGCACAAATGTTGGAAGGGCACTTTCGCGTCAAATTAATTGAGCGTGATTCAAATCGTGCACAAACTCTATGCGAAACACTAGATAAAACGATTGTGTTGTATGGTGATGCTGCAGATGAAAATATGCTGGTGGACGAAAATATTGATAGTGTTGATGTGTTCTGCGCGCTGACTAATGATGATGAGGCAAATATTCTCTCGGCCATGTTAGCAAAGAGATTGGGTGCAAGAAAAACTATGTCACTTATTAATCGGCCAAGTTATGTAGAGTTAGTCGAGAGTGGAATGATTGATATAGCAATTTCTCCACAGCAAGTAACTATCGGAGCACTGCTCGCACATATTCGTCGTGGGGATGTGGTTGCAGTTCACTCTTTACGTAAAGGCTCTGCTGAAGCAATTGAAGCTGTTGCACATGGTGATGAAAATACATCTAAAGTTGTTGGGCGGGAAATTTCAGAATTAAAGTTGCCAAAAGGTGCGGCAATCGGCGCCATCGTGCGTGAAGAAGAGGTATTAATAGCCAGGGCAGAATTGGTGATTCAATCCGAAGACCATGTGATTATGTTTTTAGCGGATAAGCATAAAATTGGTGACGTGGAACGTTTGTTTCAAGTAAGCGCTACTTTTGTATAAGCCCACTGTCTAAGCTATGCAACGAAAAGTTATTCAGAGAATTCTCGGCCAACTATTAATGGTGTTTAGTTTCACTATGCTACCCCCTATGCTGGTGGGTTTGTATTACGGTGAAATAGATGAATTTAATAGTTTTGGTGAAGCATTTATAGCTACATTAATCACTGGCTTTTTAATTTGGGTGCCTTATTACAAACACCATGGTGATCTACGCTTGCGTGATGGCTTTATTATCGTCGTGTTATTTTGGACAGTATTAGGCACGTTTGGCGCATTGCCGTTTTTGTTATCAGATGCAGTAAACATCTCTCTAATAGACAGCCTATTTGAATCAATCTCTGGCCTGACGACAACTGGAGCCACAGTATTATCTCAACTTGATACTTTACCCCGTTCAATACTATTTTACCGGCAGCAACTTCAATGGTTGGGTGGCATGGGTATTATTGTTTTAGCAGTAGCCATTTTACCTATGTTAGGTATTGGCGGCATGCAATTGTATCGTGCGGAAACACCTGGCCCTGTAAAAGACAGTAAATTAACGCCCAGGATTACTGAAACAGCTAAAGCACTTTGGTATATCTATCTGTCGTTAACAATTTTATGTGCCTTGGCATATTGGGCGGCGGGCATGAGCGTGTTTGATGCTGTTAGTCATAGCTTCTCTACCATTGCCATTGGTGGTTTTTCTACTCACGACTTAAATATAGAGCATTTCAATAGTTCTACAATTGAGTGGGTAGCGGTTGTATTTATGCTGGCTTCAGGCGCAAATTTTGGTCTGCATTTTATTGTTTGGCGTAATCGCTCCATGCTCTATTATTGGCGTGATGCTGAATTCAAAATGTATATATCAATTCTTACGTGCGTCAGCATTATTACATTCAGCATTATGTTCATGCACCATGCAAATCCAGAGTGGTTTTCACTAGTCACTAAATCAGTTTTCCAGGTAGTATCGATGGGTACAACTACTGGTTTTACCTCTACCCAATTTTCTGCTTGACCAACATTATTACCTGCATTGCTAATCATGATTAGCTTTGTTGGCGGCTGTGCGGGCTCCACTGGTGGAGGTATGAAGGTAATACGCATATTGCTTCTATTTAAACAGGGTGCCCGTGAAGTTATGCGCCTTATACATCCCAATGCACAATTTGCGGTGAAGCTAGGTAAAAAACCAGTTGATAATCGTATTATTGAAGCTGTATGGGGGTTTTTATCCGCATATATTGCAGTGTTTGTTGTGATGCTGCTTTTATTATTAGCCACCGGTTTAGATCAAGTTACTGCATATTCCGCTGTAGCAGCCACACTAAACAACTTGGGTCCTGGTTTAGGTGAAGTTGCGCAAAACTATGCGAGTATTAACACTTTCAGCAAGGTTGTGCTATGCATTGGAATGTTGCTTGGCCGGTTAGAGATATTTACTCTACTAGTGATTTTCACACCGGTTTTTTGGCAGCGTTAATGACTTGTGCAAAAGATGGCTGGTAAATGGGACGCTGTCTATGCTGACCAGCAATGTGATGTCACGACAGCTGCAGATGTCATTCGGCAAAATAGACACTTATTACCCGCTAATGGTACTGTATTAGATTTGGCGTGTGGACTAGGTGGAAATGCAATTCTGATGGCACAACATGGATTAAGTGTACATGCTTGGGATGTGTCATCTGTAGCGTTAGATAAAATCAGTCACTATGCGCACAAATATGGCTTAGATATCACTACAACTCTACGAGATATAGAAACTAATCCACCTAGCGCTGATAATTATGATGTCGTTGTAGTTACCCATTTTTTATTTCGTCCAATACTTTTGGACATTCGGAATAGTTTAAAAAAGTCTGGGCTTCTTTTTTACCAAACTTTCACTGCAGAAAAAGCTAGTCAGACAGGGCCGACTAACCCAGACTATTTACTCAATAGAAATGAACTATTATCTGTTTGCGATGGCATGGATATTCTCGTTTATCGTGAAGAAGGCTTGCAGGGGGACGTGCAACGAGGTTGGCGTAATCAAGCAATGATAGTGGCTAAAAAGTTAGACTAAGTAATAAATTAATTAGTAGGGGTTACTATCACCAGGCGCGGGACGTTTAAAACGTTTGTATCCCCATATATATTGTTCGGGTGATTGCTTGATAAACTTCTCGATACACTGATTTAATGCATCAGTTGCAGTTTCAATACTTTCATTGTAAATATCTTTTGGTGCCTGATAATAATAGGCATCATAGAAAGTAGGAATCTTCTGACTGCGTAGTGCATAACAGAACACGACTGGGCATTGTAATTTGTTGGCAAGTTTACACACTAGCGTGCTTGTGTAGCACTTGCGGCTAAAGAATTTAGAATAAATACCGCCGTTCCCATCTGGTACTTGGTCAGGAAGAATGCCCACACTACCTCCTGATTTGATATGTTTTATTAGTGTTTTTATATTCAATGATTGTGTACTAATGACTTTGCCACCGGTACTCATGCGCCCTTCACATGATAGTTTATCAATATAATCTGATTTTGGGGGAGCATATAAAATCAATAAATTGCTATGTGCGGCAGTCAATAAACCTATGAATTCCCAAGAACCAAAATGAGGAGTAACAAAAATAGTGCCTAATGCTTGTTGGCTAGCGTTTTCTAA
>JANQKJ010000273.1 GCA_028281205.1 Gammaproteobacteria bacterium | reverse complement strand
CGCACAATACGTTCATCAGCGTACTTAACACCCTTACCTTTGTACGGCTCAGGTGTTCTAAAAGCTCTAATTTCTGCCGCAACTTGACCAACTTGTTGTTTATCAACCCCTTTAACCACAACTTCTGTCTGGCTAGGAGTTTCAATTGTGATGCCTTCTGGCACCGCATAATCAACCGGGTGAGAAAAACCCAGCGACAAATTAAGTGTTTTACCTTTGGCCTGTGCACGATAGCCTACACCGACCAACTCTAATTTCTTTTCAAAGCCCTGCGATACACCAACGATGATATTGTTTAATAGTGAACGCATGGTACCTGCCATTGCTACAGCACTTTTACTTTCCGCTTGCACTTTAAGTGAAGCATCTTTCTGTTCGACTTTCACCGCAGGATGAAGCGCTAATACCATTTCACCCTTGGAACCTTTGGCACGTACATTCTGGCCATCGATTTTGACTTCTACACCGGATGGAATTTCTACTGGCTGATTTGCAATTCTAGACATAACTTACTTCTGTATTTACTCAACCGTACAAATAACTTCTCCACCCTGCCCATTCTCTCGGGCAGTGCGATCAGTCATCATACCTTTTGATGTTGAAATAATCGCGATTCCCATACCACCAATGACTCGTGGAAGTTCTTCCGCACTCTTATAAATTCGTAAACCTGGTCGGCTGATTTTTTGAATCTTTTCAATAACAGGCTTACCCATATAGTATTTGAGATCGATAACAAGTTCCTTTTTAGCTCCTTCGCCATCTACTCTCCAGTCAGAGATGTAACCTTCATCTTTTAACACAGCGGCGATTGATTGCTTGTATTTAGATGCTGGCATGCTGACACTAACTTTATCTGCACTTTGCCCGTTTCTAATACGCGTCAACATATCTGCAATTGGGTCACTCATACTCATAACTAATTATCCTTACCAACTCGCTTTAACTAAGCCAGGTATATCACCACGCATTGCTGCTTCGCGTAGTTTATTACGACCTAAACCAAACTTACGGTAGTAGCCATGTGGCCGACCCGTGATATTGCATCTATTACGCTGTCTTACTGGCATCGCATTACGAGGTAATTTCTGCAATTGTAACGCTGCCTGTTCTTTTTCCTCATATTCCGCAGTTGCACTATTAATAATTGCCTTAAGAGCAGCACGCTTTTTCTCATATTTCTTAACCGTTCTTGCGCGTTTAATTTCGCGTTGAACCATAGATGCTTTTGCCATCAGTAATGCCTCAATTAACCTGCGTTTTAATTTTTAAACGGGAAACTAAATGCTTCTAGCAACGCTTTTGCTTCAGCATCTGTTGGTGCACTGGTTGTAATAGCGATATCCATGCCGCGCAGCGCATCAATTTTATCGTAATCAATTTCTGGGAATATAATCTGCTCTTTAACACCCATGTTGTAGTTACCACGACCATCAAATGCCTTACCACTAATACCACGGAAATCACGAATACGTGGTATAGCAATATTGATTAAACGATCTAAAAACTCATACATACGAAGATTACGCAATGTCACCTTGCAGCCAATTGGCCAGTCATCACGAATGTTAAAACCAGCGATGGATTTACGCGACAATGTAACAACAGCTTTTTGCCCAGAAATCTTGGCCATATCAGACAATGCATGCTCAATCACTTTCTTGTCTTTAGTTGCTTCACCAAGCCCCATATTAAGTGTAATTTTTTCAACGCGCGGCACCTGCATGACATTTTTATAGGAGAACTTCTCCATTAACTGATCACGCACTGTGTCGTTATAGAATTCTTGCAACCTAGCCATTACACATCCACCACTTCGCCGTTAGATTTGAAATAGCGCACTTTGGAATCATCCTCCAAAGTTTTAATTCCGACACGATCACCTTTACCCGTTGCAGGGTTAAACAGCATGATATTTGAACGATCAATTGCCATTTCTTTATCAATAATTCCACCAGTGACGCCTTGATTAGGATTTGGCTTCTGTGTCTTTTTCACCATGTTAATCCCTTCAACAAGTACTCGCCCATCAGCCAGTACCTGCATAACTGTTCCACGACGGCCTTTATCTTTGCCGGCATTAACAATTACTTCGTCACCTTTTTTAATCTTATTCATATCTGTAATTCTTATAATACTTCTGGTGCTAGAGAAATAATTTTCATAAATCTCTCTGTTCGTAACTCTCGAGTAACAGGACCAAAGATACGTGTACCAATTGGTTGCAACTGAGAATTAAGCAATACTGCAGCATTTCCATCAAAACGAATTAGCGATCCATCAGGACGTCTAACACCTTTCGCTGTTCTCACCACTACTGCGTTATATACCTCGCCTTTTTTTACTTTGCCGCGTGGAATAGCATCTTTAACACTAACTTTAATAATGTCACCAATGCCAGCATAACGACGATGCGATCCACCCAACACTTTAATACATTGAATTTGACGCGCTCCGCTGTTGTCGGCTACATCGAGATTTGATTGCATCTGTATCATGGTTAAATCCTTTTGTTAGCCGGAGACACTTGGAGTAACAACCTCAACCAAAGTCCAAGACTTAGTCTTAGAAATAGGCCGACATTCTTTTATTGTCACCACATCACCAATCGAACATTGATTGTCTTCGTCATGCGCATGTATTTTTGAAGACTTGCTTAGAAACTTGCCATACACTGGATGTTTTACACGACGCTCTGTTAACACAACAATAGACTTATCCATTTTGTTGCTAACCACTTTGCCCTGCACTGTGCGAAGTTTTTTATCTTGATTATCCATAGTCTTCTATCTACTTAGCCGCAGCCTGTTCATTAAGCACAGTTTTAATACGTGCAATGTCTTTACGAATTCTTGAAAACTCATGATTACGGCTTGCCTGACCCATTGAGTAAGTCATACGTAATTTGAATTGCTCTTTACGCAATTCAATTAACTCATCTTTTAATTCAGTTTCGCTCTTGGCACGTAGTTCTGCTGCTTTCATTACATTATTGTCCTTGTGACAAATACAGTTTGAATAGGGAGCTTAGCAGCAGCCAATTTAAACGCTTCTCTTGCCAACTCTTCAGGCACACCTTCCATTTCATATAGCATTTTTCCAGGCTGGATTTTTGCTACCCAATATTCAACGTTACCCTTACCTTTACCTTGTCGCACTTCCAACGGCTTTTTAGTAACAGGCACATCAGGGAAGATACGAATCCAAATTTTTCCACCACGCTTGACATGGCGTGTCATTGCACGACGTGCGGCTTCGATCTGTCTTGCTGTTAATCGACCACGACCAACAGCCTTGAGGCCAAAATCTCCAAAGCTTACCTTGTTACCATTCAGCGCGAGACCACGGTTGCGGCCTTTCTGCTGTTTACGAAATTTGGTTTTCTTCGGTTGTAACACGTCTTAATCCTTATACTTATCTATTTAAGCGCTAGCACGTTTAGCTTCTGGCAGCTCTTCACTGTTCTTGCTTTCAAGATCAAATACTTCACCTTTAAAGATCCATGTTTTAATCCCGATAATTCCGTAAGTAGTCGAGGCTTCTGCAAAGCCGTAGTCAATATCAGCTCGCAATGTGTGCAACGGTACACGACCTTCTCGATACCACTCTGCACGTGCAATTTCAGCTCCGTTCAAACGACCCGAAACATTAATCTTTACACCCAACGCACCTAAACGCATAGCATTACTTACTGCACGCTTCATTGCGCGTCTAAACATAATGCGACGCTCTAATTGTTGCGCAACACTTTCTGAAACAAGTTGTGCATCAATCTCTGGCTTACGGATTTCTTCAATATTAATTTTTACATTGTTAATATTCAGATCCATACGCCTAGCAATTTCTTTACGTAGCGCTTCTACATCTTCACCTTTCTTACCAATCACAATACCTGGTCGCGCCGTATGAATAACTACAAATGCAGCACGCGCTGGCCGATCAATCTGGATTCTACTCACAGATGCCTGCGAAAGTTTATCTTTTAGGTATTTACGAATTTCTAA
>JANQKJ010000165.1 GCA_028281205.1 Gammaproteobacteria bacterium | reverse complement strand
TTTTGGCCAGCCCTAGCCCAAAAGCCTTTATTTTCATAATTTTCCAACACTTCAAAACCAAGTTTTGACAACGCAACATTATTAGTAGCGCACGTATTTAATTCTCGCTCAAGCCGAGCAATTTCTTGAGCACGTTGGGCGCTTTCATGCTCAGCATTACGCAAACTTAATGCAGTTTCTTTAAATTTGGCAATTAGCTCATTAAGTTTCTGTTTTGCATTCTCCAGACTTTCCGTTAATCGATTTGAAAGCTCACTCTTTGAATTCAATTGACCTTTAACAGCACTTAATTGTTTACTTGTAGATTCACTCTTTTGTTTGATCTCATCCAGCTCAGACTGGATATCTTTAAGTTGCTTTTTAAGTTTTGCATTTTCGGCTGTTAATCGTGTGCGTTCTGCTCCAAGCTGTTGAATAAGAGCTTGCGATTGGTCATTAGAACCCCCGCGGGTCGCAACTTCTGCATTGGAAATCGAGAATACTACTACTGTTAAAATAAAGAATATTAGTAAAAACTTCATAACATTTTTAAAACTTTGCATTCACATCAACTTGGACACGATCATATTTATAACTACAATCAATAACGTCACAATCAAACCCACCCAAAAAACCAGGACCATCAATCTCATCTGTACTTATCCATTTGAATGATGCCCACGCATTTTTACCTAAACCATAATCAAACCCAATCACATATCCTTCAGCATCCGTACCTCCACCATGAAAATCTGAGTCATTAAATAAAGCAAGTACCGCATCTCTCTCGATATACTTATATGCAGCATGAGCCCGCCAATTACCTGCTAAATTCACACTTGGCCAGCCAAAGTCTATTCTAAACTGATAGGCAGTAGTTTCTTCTTTGACATCAAGACCTACTCTTCTATTTACATCATCTCTGTCATAACCTATGTTTTCAAAATATTCTCCCGTAAAAGACAGCCTGTAAGGGGCAAAAATAGATAGATCTAGTTGGGTAGTTAAACCAAGCAATTCATAATCAGAAGCATACCCATACACAACATTTGTCCCATCAATTGGGTCTAAATCTGCAAGTGTATTGCCTTGCCCTACTTCAGGTGGTGAAGTAGAACCTATTTCAAATTCAACATTAGGATCAGCAGCTAATGCAACATCAAATGATGGTTCAACCACTAGATCATCATAATAATAGTAAGCAACTCCAACTTTTAATTTACTTTGATTGGAGAATAATATTGAACCACCAATTTGTGCACCATAAAGCCATGGGTCGTTTGCAGTAAATGAAAACTCATCAAGTGGAAATGCTCCCATGGTTAAAAATACTTCTTTGTTACTTTCAGTTAAGTCATAGAGTGAATCACCACCAGCAAAGTTATATCGTGTAGTTGCTGCAAATCCTTCAAAATTTAAATCACTATCCCATACTAAGTCAGTGGAAAACCAAGGATTTGGTATTCTCCCACCCCACAGAGTCAGCCATTCATAACCGTCATCATTTGTATCCGTATATTTTAAATAAGCTCTGTCCAATGTAACATCATAGCGATTACCACGATTACCCAATGTTTGATTTGTCGATACCGGATCGGTCAAATTACCAGAAGCCAAACGGATACCAGCCTCTATACTATCATTTACTTTTGCTTTCACCGCTAGACGCATACGAATACGTGCACGTTCTCGATCATTGATAGTATCAATGAACTCATTGTCAACATTGCGATATACCTCACTGTTGTTATCTTGATCCAGATACTCACCATCTGCGCGAAGACGAATATCGCCACTAAGCTTAATACGGTTTACCCATCCTGGTAGCGCATCCTTAATACCCCAGCGATTTGTTTGCGCATGCTTGATAACATCCTGTGTTACCTGTGCGCGTAATTCATTTCTCACTTGTTCACGTATTTCCTCTTTGACAATTTCAGGGACATATTGAACACGCACAGCTTTTTCAGATGGAGTTTCAGCTTTTCTAATTTCTTCTACTTCTTCAATTGCAGACTGTTTCGCAGTTTCAACTAATTCTCTCGCTTGCTCAGGTGACATTACCCCCTGGTCAACAAGCTGCTGCATTAAGTTAATAACTGTATTTCTGATAATTAAAAGATCTTCTTTTTCATCAGCATAGAGATTGCTTGATTGCATAACTAATATTGAAATCAGCCCAATGCTTATAAATGATCTACAAAATCTTTTTGCAATTAAACTCATAGTAAATAATAAAGTTATCGTAAATAAAAAGTTATCTTGACTCTATTGCTAATCTAATGGGTTGTTTTAAATTTGGTAAAGGCGGGCGACTAAAACGTCCAAACCCCCTTAAAGCCTGTTCTATTTTTTCATCAACAGTGATATCACCAGTTGAATTTAATAATTTAAAATCAGTCAGCTCTCCAGTTACTTCGTTAACCCAAACATTCAATCTCACACGGTAGTCCACAGCAGTAAGCCCGTCTGTGTTTTGTAGCAAATCCAAAATTTCAACTTGTACTATTCGGCCCGCATACCACAAACTAGGATCACCTCTAGTTCCACCACCACCGATTGTTGAACCACCAGTGCCGGTACCAAAATCACTGGGAGGCCCACCACCATCACCTAGATCTGGACTATCAGGTATATCCGGTATATCTGGTAACGCCTCCGGCTCTAACTCGGGTTCCGGTTCCAGTATCTCTTCTTCAACCTCAGGTTCTGGTGGCGGCTCTTCTTCTATTTCTGGCGGAGGCGGAGGCGGCCTAATTACTTTTATTTCCTGAACTGTTTTTTTTGGTGGTTCGATTGGTGTTGATAACATACCGCCAACAAACCATATAATTAGACCCGAGATAAGTGCTATTGCTAATATAAAAACAATAACTTTTATCTTACTTTGTTCATCAGTCTCCTCTACCATTGATATATAACCAGTTTAAATACATAGTTAATTTTTCACTGGCTGAGTCACTAAACCTAACTGTGTAATTTCAAGCCGACCCATAAGATCCAAAATATCTACAATTCTTTGATAGGGATTAATACCATCAGCTTTTATAATCACTGGTAAAGTTGGATCTGCTGCTCGATACTGTCGAAGTAATCCCTCAAGTTCAGTCAACGTCACCGGAAATGTATCGAGATAAATTGTTCCGTCTTCTGTGACGGTTATAGACTTAGTGCGAGGCTCAGCCAGCGAGGGTTGGGAGCTTGCTTTAGGCAAGTTAACTTGAATACCTTGTACAGTTGCAGTTGTTAAAATGATGAACATCACCAACAACACATAAGCAAGATCTAGCATGGGTACGACGTTAATTTCGTCATACGGTTCGTTTTCTTCATGAACACCTTCAGCCATTTCTATTCCCCAAACTCTTCTGACACACGCGATTCGAACTCATCAGTAAAAACACGCATATCAGCACTGATCTCTTTGATCTGAGAGGATAAGTAGTTGTAACCGAACAAACATGGTATTGCGACAGCAAGACCTGCAACAGTTGCTACTAGAGCAGCGGAGATACCTGGTGCTATCGCATTGACATCTACGTTTCCAGCTAAAGCTACTTCTGCAAAGGTAATCATTACCCCCATAACAGTCCCGAATAAACCAATGAATGGTCCACCTGCAATTGCAATCGTTAGCAGTACCATTTGTTTTTGTAAACGTTGGTTCTCACGCAACATTGTCGTATTCATACTCGCACGTAATGCATTAATTGAATTAGCCGATAATGTTTTAGTGCGTGCTGCACCAGCAGTTGAAGCTGTAAGTCGTGTATGAAGCTCTTTCATTCCAGTTGCGAATAAACGATTCAGCCCTGACTCTTTGAGTTTTTTATCTTCTACGTTGACATTTTTATATGTAGCAATCAATGAATTGCTAATGGCCTTACCAGCATCATCTTTTCCAGCATAACGTTTTTGGAATAAACGATTTGATTTTCTGACTTTACCTAAAAACATGCTTTTGCCAATCATAATTAGCACGCCAAAAATTAACATTACGGTCAAAGTGCCAGTTGTAATTTTCCCTTCTAGCGTTAACTTCGAGAGTGAAAAAGCAATATAGTTATGCCCTTCACCAGCACCTTCTTGTTGACCATCAGCACCTGCTCGAATTAATAAATCATTAGGCCCTTGATTGTTATAATTGATCGACACCCACTCGGCACTTACAGCGCGTTTTAATATTTTTAATTCATCTATTTGTCCAACGAAACTTTGCGTTTGATCCGGCAGTGCACCAATTGATAGTAGTCCACCCATTTCTTCTGTGTTGATCTCTGCACTGCTTGCTTCTATTCCATTTACGTATAAGGTCATTAAATCACTAGTCACAGTGAACGCTAAATGACTCCAGGTATCGGCAAGAATCTCTGTCGTCTCTTCTGTAGGTGTTACTATAGTACCTGCGGAGGTTGTATATTCTAAATAAGGCTTGTTAGCGGCAATCTTGAGAGCTAAGGACGCATTACCTTCCTCTACATAACTAATTAGAACGGCATCATTTTGATCTGAAACTTGTTTCATCCAGAATGAAGCAGTTAAACCTGGATCGGGAATCAATCTAAGCGAAGGGGTCACAGGGACAATGATATTCTGCTGTCCCTGAAATTCAGCACCGGAACCAATAACAGCGCCTTGTATTATGCTTGAAGAATTACCTTGTGGATTACTTTGATATGCTGTGGCATCAGAAACTTGCTCATTAAAATGATAAACAAGCACTTCATCAGCACTAAAAGTAGCAGCAACATCATCACCTTTCACTGCTTCTTGATTACCATAGTACATATAAATCTTTTCAAGATTAGTACCTGGCACAATCCTGGGCATCTTTACCCAGATTAAACCAATTTGCTGCAATGGATCGTAGTATTCAATATGATGTTTTAATGGTGTGAGATCATCACCCAATACAAAGCGTATATCTTCACCTGCAGGCAGAGTGTCAGAAAAATAAGTGAAATTTCCTAAATGTAACTTAATCAGTACGGCTACATCATTAACTGTATTTTCAATGGCCACACCAGTCACTGAGGTATCGAATATGAATTCCTTACGATAGTCCCAGTCTTTATTCCACCATGCATAAGCGCTGTTAGGTATTAGGCAAAATAATATTATCAGCGTTATGAAAATGCGCATGGTCAGTTTATGTAATGATTATATTTTGAAGGACTGCAGACGGGAGATTAACGTAGATAAATTACATATTTATTACTACGCAGCTATAATATTATTTTTAATATGGATAGTTACTTACATGCAGGAAAAGCAAATTTAGAGGGCAGTTAATTACAAATTGTTACAAATTAGTAACAACTATCCTTTACAAGTCTCTTTTGTATCATCACAGGAAGTATTACTTGTGCTTGCTGTTTGATCATCACCAACCCCTAGCACAAATACTTTTAACCAATTTAGCGCTTTTTCACCAAGAGTCGTTTGAGATGCGGCTTCTTGTGCATTTCCAACCGCAGCACTCTCTACAGATTCCGATACACCTGCACTGGTTGAGTCGGCAGCTAATGTTAATGAGACCGGTGGACCGGAGTCAGCTAATTGAATTCCTGTGACCGTGCCACCGACAGAGAAATTATCCCGTCCGATGACTTCCTGGGCGGCAAGTACTACTGAGCCTCCGATATCAATACCGGCAGTACCCGCATCGACAACGCCATTAGGGACACCGAATATGACACTACCAGCAGGTATATCTGGGTTAGTGGATGCCGTTAAAATTCCACTACCTGCAATCGCAGGTGGGAATGTTGTTACTACAACGCCATTTACAACTTCTGTTACTGGAGGTGGTGGCGTGAGTGAATCTTGTGCGCCGCGTCCTGCATCGACATCACCTAACGAAGACCAAAATAAAATATTCCCGCCGCCTAGGGTGAATATTCTTGAGCTGTTAATATTAACATCACCTCTTGCAAAGATATTAATGTCACCTTCTCCCTGAGTGATTATGCCAATATCATCTTGAGAACGTGCTCCTTCTACTGCTGAAGGAAGGCCAGCGTCAATTTCTCCACCCGGTACTACGATATTAATATCACCACCATCTGCGAGTGTTTGAATACGACTATTAAATAAAGTTAAGTTACCTGACTGGAGCTCAGCTTGAGGAAATAAACTTTCGATAATACCAAACCCTAAATTAAAGCTATCACGATTTAATCCACCCTCAGGTCCTGTAGTTGATGCGAGTGTTGCCGAAGTTGCTAACACATCAAACAATATGCCAGTGTAAATATCACGCTTTACTGATTGTGGGGCACTATCAAAAACAGCAAATGCAGCTGCTTGTGTTAACGTTATACCCTCTTGCTGTTCAGCAAAATTAATTACTCGATCGATTATTCGTTGTCTAAGTGACGCAATACTCGATTGTGTAGTCTCATCTGAAACGCCGTTACCATCACTACCTACACCATCTATATCATTGGCTAATAACTCTGCAGATAAACTCCCAGATAAAAATTCATCTAATAAAGTAATAAAAGAATTCGCTGTAACATTTGGATTATAGGACTTATCCAAACTAGTTCCGACAAGTATAGTGATATCTGCACCCTGTGAAGGAAGGAATGGATTATTTAATCTTCCTACAGAAAGAATACCTAATGATGAGCCAAGATCGATATTGTTACCTGCAATAACATCCAGTTTGCCTGGGCCATTTACGACAAGCTCTGCACTATTAGATTGTAAAGTGCCGTCAGAAAGGCTTCGCTCACTAGGAAATAGAATACTTCCAAGCGCCTGTATGGTTGAAATATCTTCTGACTTATTATGCTGAATATTAGCATTCAAGTTAACGATATCACCTCCAGCAAATATATCTACTGGTTCCGCCAATAATAGTCTGAAGGATTCATCCTTAGGGTCAATATCGCCAGTTAATGCAACAAATGCAGAATTTTCCTTGTCATTAATATGCACGGGAACTGGAGAATTGAAAATATTTGGATTAGGATTCCTAGTTGTCCGTGCAACAAAATCAAGGAATGAATTTGTTGGATTATCCGCAGTTGGTAACAAATCTGGATTTGTATCAGAAAGAATAATTTCTACATCACCAGCATCTTGTTTAATTTCGATATCCTCACCAGCTAGTAAACGTATACCACCTTGAGATGAGGGATATAGTGTAATGCTATTTGCTAGTTCGATGTCACCTTGAAGTGAAGTAAATTCTAATGTTCCAGGGACCAATCTTACTCCGCGAGTATTACCTCCTTCTATTGGTGTATCTTGCAAGTCTATGTTTAAAATATTTGCAGCATAGTTTATATCGCCAGTTATTGAGGTAATGCCTACTCTACTTCTATCTGTATAAGTCGTATAAAGAGTGGGGGTAGCTGTTATTTGCGATTGCACCTGCGGTAATAATGAAGGATTGACAATTGCATCAATATTAA
>JANQKJ010000016.1 GCA_028281205.1 Gammaproteobacteria bacterium | reverse complement strand
CCTACGCGTGTGGTGAACCCCTTTATATCGTTCACGGTGGTATTAACGCAAAAACTGGCCTGCACAGCTATATTGAAGTCAACTCTATTATCGCCACCTACGGCAGTAATAGATCTTTACACGAAAGTTATGTCCCGCCATTAAATAATCAAACCCTTTTTAAACGTGATGCTCACTTATGCTTGTATTGTGGCGAGCGATTTGGTCGCAGGGATTTATCCCGCGATCATGTGACGCCAATTAGCCAGGGTGGTGAGGATACATGGAAGAATGTTGTTACTGCATGTAAACGTTGTAATAACCAAAAAGCTAATCGCACGCCGGAGCAGGCAAGAATGCAGCTTCTGGCCGTGCCTTTTGTACCCACTCATGCCGAGTATATTTATTTACAGGGCCGCAGAGTGATGGCGGATCAAATGAAATTTTTACTCGCGCACTTCCCACGTACAAGTCCTTTACACGCAAGGTTGCGCGAGTTTTCCTAAAAACTTTTAGTATATCCCTCACTCGTTGTATGCTGTCTTCTTTTGCATACTTAACTATCTATTAGACATGAAGTACATAGGGAAAAGTGATTACGACCACGCCGCAACGCAAAAGCTAGGCGTGTTAATTACCAACTTGGGGACACCGGATGCTGCTACCCCCACTGCTTTGCGGAAGTATTTGGGGGAGTTTTTATGGGATCCACGAGTAGTAGAATTCCCGCGTCCATTATGGTGGTTAGTACTTAATCTTGTCATTTTGCGTGTAAGACCTAAAAGCAGTGCAGCAACTTATGCAAAAATTTGGACTGAAAATGGCTCACCATTAATGGTGCACACTAAGGCACAATTAGCAGGTCTAAAGAATAAATTAAACCAACACCAACTCGATCATATCGAAATTGATTTTGCCATGCGTTATGGCTCGCCATCAATTGAGTCCGCATTGCTCAATATGCAAAATAAAAATATTACTCGCTTACTAGTGTTGCCTCTATACCCACAGTATTCTGGATCGACCAGTGGCTCAACATTTGATGCACTTGCCAATGTATTTAAAAAATTACGCTGGATGCCTGAGCTAAGGTTTGTTAATCAATATGCTGATGACACTCGGTATATTGATGCCTGCGCGAATAGAATCAAAAAACATTGGGCATCTCAGCAACAAGGCCAAGTATTATTATTTTCATTTCATGGTTTACCCAAGCGATATTTAACCGCGGGTGACCCTTATCATTGCCAATGCTATAAAACCGCGCGACTGATTGCGCAAAAACTTGAACTGGAAGATAAGCAGTGGCGTCTTACATTTCAGTCTCGTTTTGGCCGTGAAGAATGGTTACAGCCTTATACCGATAAAACATTAGAGGCAATGCCTAAAGAGGGCATCAAATCAGTGGATGTATTCTGTCCGGGCTTTTCTGCAGATTGTGTAGAAACACTTGAAGAAATTGATATGTTAAATCGAGATATATTCATGCAAGCCGGTGGAGAGTCATTCAATTACATTCCTGCCTTGAATGCTATTGATGAGCACATTGAAGCCTTATATCAATTGATTTTAAAAAATCTTCAGGGTTGGCAGTTGGATAAACAAGCTGAATTAACCTTACAAGAAAAGCAATTACAAAAGCAGTTAGCTATGCGTTTGGGTGCCAGTCAATAAATAAACTTGATTTAATTAGCGAGTAGCTTTTTCCATTTTTCGCGGCGTAAATTACCAAAACCAATCTCGCTGAAAAGTTCATCAAGTTCACTGTAATCACATTGGCTACGTTGTAACTCTAAATCTTTATTGACAGTTTCAGCATCACATTTTATTTGTGTGAGTTTTTTACACAATAAAATCATCTCCTGGTGTTCATCAATTAGCCCTTGTATGCGTTTGGCACCACGAATACCCATGTCACTAATTGCAGAAATATTTTCCAGTAAGCCTTCTATGTTTTCAAATTTAGTTAATAAGCGTGCCGCAGTTGTCATTCCAACACCAGGCACACCGGGGATATTATCAACTTTGTCCCCTGCGATGGCTAACTGGTCTGCAATTTGATCAGGCCTTACCCCAAAATGCTCTTTGACTTTTTTAGGGTTAAATTTTCTGTTTCTTGCGTAGTCCCATAAAGTGTCATGCTCGTCAATTAATTGAGCTAAATCCTTATCTGCACTCAGAATAGTAATTTTATGACCTTGTGAACGGGCGTGAGTTGCTGCTGTGCCAATCAAATCATCTGCTTCATAACGATCACTGCTTAGTAAAGGAAACCCTGCTGCTTCAATAAAGCGGCGACAATATTCAAATTGTCGTTTCAACTCATCAGGTGCTGGCTCCCGGTTAGCTTTATAGGGAGGATAAATAGTATTACGAAAAGAGCTGGTTAGACTTTGGTCAAATGCAAACGATGCATGCGTGGCTTTAGTTTCTTCTAAAAAGCTAGCGACAAAATCAATAAAGCCATAGACTGCATTTACGGGCTCACCATCACCGTTGCGTAAACTATCCGGTAGCGTGTACCAGGCGCGGAAAACATAAATACTGGAGTCAATTAAATAAGCAGTTGGCTTAGGCATGAGTAAAATATTTTAGACTAAAATAAAGGCGCAGTGTAAAAACACCGCGCCTTTATCATACTGTAGAGGTGCAAGTTATGCTTAACTTTTTCTACTCAACAATTTTAATTGGTTTTCCAGGAGTTGGCTCTCCCTTGGGGTACAGCCCGTTAAGTAAGCGTAACTGTTCTTCTGCGTGAGAAGATAAGGGAGAATTTTTTGCAAGTTTTGCAAATGTATCGCCTTGTTTAGCGGTAATTAATTTAATTTTTCTTGCTTTAGCTAGTTCTTTCTCATTACTACGCAGCTTGCGTAAACTATCCACTGTAGCTAAAAAATCTTTGTCATACTTTTTTAGTAAGTTTGGGTCTTTAGCGGCTGCGAGGATTTGATAAACCTGTTTACCTTCAAAAATTGCTGCGATACGTGTGTCTTGATTACCAAATGGTGTCTTAGCTTTAGTGATGGCGGTATAACCTTTAAATGATTCAGTGTTAACTTCTCTTTCACTGCGCAACTCATCACCAAATTCACTTTGAATAAATTCTTTAGGTGTCTGGCGTTTATTTAAATCACGCAAAGAGACTTGCATGACAGCGTCTTGAGTTTTATTAGATACTATTAAGCGATCAGGCAAATTATTTATCTTCCAACCTTTAGGAAAGGTAATAGTGATGTCTAGGTCTTTGTGGTAGAACTTGTTGCCACGAATAACACCTTCTTTTTCGCTGGGGCCTAATGTCATCCCATCTGTTAATCTTAGGAAGGTACCATCATCTGGACGATCATTTTTGGAGCGGTACTTATTGGCCGCGCGTATTACTTCTTGCAAGCGCAGATCATTAGCCGGGTGGGTGGAAAATAGTCCATGGTATGCGCGTGGCTCACGCCCTTCTTCTTTGGCGAGCTGTTTATCAAATTCTTCTTGCGACTTGAGAATGCCGACTACATTAATCATTTCCTCAGGATCGTAGCCGACTTTAGCCAAGTATTCGGCTCCTAAACGGTCGGCTTCCAACTCATGCTCGCGTCCATAACCACGCAATAATGCAGTTCCAGCAATATTAGCGGCATCACTCGCGCCGCGTACTCCGGCTGTTGCACCTATAACCGCCGCAAGTATACCCGTAACAGTTGAAGCACTTTGTTGTCTGACACCATGTCTGGCTGTGACATGCCCAATCTCATGGCCAAGTACACCAGCAAGCTCGGCCTCGGAATTCATGTAAGCCATAATTCCCCGGGTGATATAGATATAACCACCAGGGAGAGCAAATGCATTGACTTGCGGGCTATCCAGCACTGTGACATGGAAAATTAAATTTTCGCGATGGCTTTTCGCGGATAATCTCTCGACTATGCTGCTGACATAGTCTTGTAGCGCAGGGTTCTCGTAAGCAGAATATTGCTTCATGATTTGCTGGTGAGCTTGTCGACCTAGGTTGATCTCCTGCTCTTCAGACATGAGAACAAAATCTTGTTTGCCGGTGACTGGATTGGTAGCGCAACCAGTCAAGCAAGCGGCAGCGAAAATGACTAAGGCTAAATAGATTTTATTCATGGTTCATTCGGTTAACGATCGTGTATATTAAATCAACAATACATAATTGTATCAGCCAAGCGCTAGTTTGCAGGGCTTTGTATTGTGCTTGGACGTGATTATTCAACAGCAGTTCCAGCAGGAAGCTGCTTAGATAGAGACTAGAGCTATATTTTAAAGGTTGTTTGAGGGGTTTATTTTTTGCCGTAGCGACGACGGAATTTATCAACCTGGCCGGCAGTATCCACAATTTTTTGTTTACCAGTGTAAAACGGATGGCATTTGGCGCAGACGTCAATGCTCATAGTATCGCCATTGTAGGTGGATTGAGTCTCGAACGAGTTACCACAACTACAGTTAACCGTAACAGTATGATATTCAGGATGGATCTCGGGTTTCATTGTATGGCCTAGTAAAATGAGCTGGAAAAAAGAGGGCGAACTATAATCTATTCGCATCGAATCTTGCAAGTATTTCATGTTAATAAATATAGCCACAATTCCTAATGTAATCATTGAGAACAAGCGCTAAGTAGTTGTTGAATTTAGGGTTCGTGACTTATCCACAAAATCTGTGGATAAAATTGTGGATGAAGTTTCAAACGGGGCTTATTTCTCGAGGTTTATTGTGTGTTTGTTAAATCGACTAAAATTTATACATCGATTTAAGTCTTTGAATTACATAGGTTATTTTAAGTGACTATAGTAGAATCAAGGTTTTAACAGAGCTATGTATAGACATTTGCTATGCTGAATTATTGTCTGTGCATAAAGCTAGCTGAAATTGAGAATTTTTGCACAAAATTAACCCGTTTCATCGGCGCGAAAGCAGTTAAATATTATGTTTTCAGCACTATCATTTGGTGTAATTTTAATCAAAATAGGTTGGCAACATACTTGGCAGTCCTCAAAGTATTCCTGTTCACTATCCAGTGGCTCAAACAAAAATTCGATCAATTCCCCACAGTAAGGGCAGCAAGCTTTAGTCGATTCTAAAAACATTAGGCCGCGGGTAAAAAACGCTGTGTAACTTCATCCAGGAAGCGATAGCCCATGGGACTAGCACGATAATAGTCATGCGATTTTTCCAGTAACCCATCCTCGATAAAAGCCAGAATTCTTGGTTTCACCACTGACCATTCCAGGCCCGTGAAGTAAGTAAATGCCTGCGCCTTAAATCCTCGCCTCAGACGTAAATTATTCAGCATAAACTCAAATATAAGTGATTCGGAATCAATGTAATGTTCTTGAATAATATGCGAGCCAGTCGAGACGGCTTGCATATAACTACTTGGCTGGCGCACACGTTGGAATCTGATGATTCCGTTTGCCGTGCTGAGTTTAGAATGTGCGCCTGCACCAATGCCCAGATAATCACCAAATTGCCAATAGTTTATGTTGTGCAGACATTGCAAATTGTCATGTGCATAAGCGGAAACTTCATAACGCTCAAAGCCATGCTTGGCCAATACTTCCATACCATTATTCTGTATGGTCCAGGTAATATCTTCATCGGGCAAGTCGGGTGGAAAGCGATGGAATAATGTGTTGGGTTCTAAAGTCAGCTGATAGTAAGAAATATGTGTCAGTGGCTGTTCGCATAATGTTTGAATATCCTGTAATGCATCATTGATGGATTGTTTGGGTAAGCCAAACATCAAGTCTGCGTTGATATTGCTAAAACCAATTTTAGCGGCAGATTGGATAGCGCTGATAGCTTCTTGGCTGTTATGAATGCGCTCTAAGCTATTCAGGTGTTTATTGTTAAGCGATTGCACACCGATAGAAAGCCGGTTTACTCCGGCAGCCAAAAATTCCGAAAACTTTTGATGTTCAAAAGTGCCAGGATTGGTTTCCAGGGTAATTTCACAATCAGAATTGAGACTGGTTGACTCTTTACATGCGACTAATATTTTTTCTATTGACGCAGGTGAAAATAAACTTGGTGTTCCGCCACCAATAAAGATCGACCGAACTTCACGTTGTACAATAGTTTTAGTTGCTTGCTGTAAATCTGTTAGTAATGCTTGTAAATAGCTTTGTTCTGGCAGGGAGTCCAGCTCAGTGGCATGTGAATTGAAATCACAATAAGCACATTTATGTAAACACCAGGGCAGATGGATATAAAGGCTAATAGGCGAATGAATAGCTGCGCTAGCTTCATTCATATTACTAATTACGCATAGTATGTGATAAAAACGTTGGGAATTTTTCTGCTAGCTCACGTAATGCTTGGCCTCGGTGGCTCAATTGATTTTTTACTTCTGGGGATAATTCTGCCGAAGTACAGTCATGAGTGGGAACAAAAAATAGTGGGTCGTAACCAAACCCGTTAACACCGCTTTGCTTTTCAACAATATAACCTTCCCATGTGCCCGTGCAGATCAGCGGGGTTGGGTCGGTGGCATGACGCATTAATACAATTACGCATTGAAAACGTGCGCTACGTTGTTGTTTGGGCACGTCTTGCAACGCAGTTAATAATTTATCATTGTTGGCCTGGTTGTCGCACGGTTGCCCTGCGTAACGCGCAGAATAAATTCCTGGCGCGCCGTTAAGGTAATCAACTTCAATTCCTGAGTCATCCGCTAGCGCCATCATGCCGGTATGTTGCGCCGCATGGCGTGCTTTAATAATGGCATTCTCAACAAAGGTTAAACCTGTTTCATCAGCATCACTGACACTAAATTCAACTTGTGGAATAAGTTGGTAGGGTTGATCCTGAAAAATAGTTTTAATTTCTCGTAGCTTTCCTTGATTGCTGCTAGCAAGTACAATTTTTTGTGATTGAGAACTCATGCTTGAGATTGTAGTCGAGCTTAAGTCAGGCACTGTTTTTGTGCGCTGACAATTTGCTGAACACCAGATTTAGCCAGCGTTAACATGTTCTGTAATTCTTGATCATCAAAACAGTGCCCTTCAGCTGTGCCTTGCACCTCAATAAATTTGCCTTGCTCAGTCATGACAATGTTCATATCAGTATCGGCCTGGGAATCTTCAGCATAGTCCAGGTCAAGTACTGGAGTTTGTTGGAAAACACCAACAGACACTGATGCAACAAACCATTGCACAGGGTCTTGTTGAAGCATGCCGGCCTTGAGTAATGTTTGAATAGCATCGTGAAGGGCAACAAAACCACCACTGATAGAAGCAGTACGTGTGCCGCCATCTGCCTGGATTACATCGCAGTCGACGGTAATTGTGTGCTCTCCCAGCAAGCGCAGATCAACTGATGCGCGTAAAGCACGACCAATTAAACGTTGGATTTCCTGGGTGCGACCTCCTTGTTTACCCTGGCTGGCTTCACGGCGCATGCGCAATCCTGTAGAACGTGGCAACATGCCGTATTCTGCTGTGACCCAGCCTCTACCCTGATCCCTCATCCAGGGTGGTACACGTGGCTCGACAGATGCATTACACAACACCTTAGTTTCACCGAACTCTACTAGTACTGATCCTTCTGCATGCTTGGTATAGTTGCGTGTGAATTGGATGTCACGCAATTGCTCGGGGGAACGGCCACTGGGTCGCATAAATTTCTCCAATTAGTAGAAGGCGCGCATTATACGAAATTTAGCCCAGTCCGAAACCTTAATAAGAAGAATGACCAAGGAGTCCCTATGCTTAAAAGTATGACCGCGTTTGCGCGTGTCGATGAGAATCACCCCATGGGCAGTTTTGTTTGGGAGGTGCGTTCAATTAATCATCGCTACCTTGAAGTGGGATTCCGGCTGCCGGAGGAATTGAGAGCACTTGAATTTGAATTGCGAAAAATAGCTCAAGGCTTATTAAACCGTGGCAAGGTGGACTGCACATTCCGATTAAAAGTTACTTCTGAGTCAGATGTTAATCTAACAGTTAATCAGGTATTGCTGGATCGGTTATTAGAACA
>JANQKJ010000336.1 GCA_028281205.1 Gammaproteobacteria bacterium | reverse complement strand
CGCGCGCTAGCACCTAAACCTTCTATATTATTACTTGATGAACCTTTTTCCAGTCTTGACCCAGACTTAAGAGAACAACTAGCCACGCAAGTCAGGCATATTCTTAAACAGGAACAAATGACTGCGATATTAGTCACTCATGACCAGCAGGAAGCATTTAATGTTGCGGACTGGATTGGCATAATGCAACAAGGAAAAATTGTACAATTTGATACACCTTATAATATTTACCACCGTCCTATATCACGCTTCGTGGCTGACTTCGTGGGATTGGGCAACTTGATACCTGCCACAATTATAGATAACCAGCACATTGAAACCGTGTTTGGCAAGTTACACGGCGAGATTGATCCATCATTCAAACCAGGTGACCACGTAGACTTGCTAGTAAGACCCGATGATATCCCGCACGACGATAATAGTCAGGTAACTGCAATCGTTGAAGAAAAACGTTTCCTTGGAGCCGAGTTTCTTTACTCATTACGCCTACCCAATGGCCACACGGTTTTGTGCTACGCATCCAGCCACCATGACCACGACATAGGAAAACCGTTAGGAATTGGGCTCGACTTAGAACATCTGGTACTTTTCCCCCGATAGACTGTAGTATTTTTTTAAATACTTGACGTAAGTCACTAAAAGTACAAGAATTATCTAAAATTTTTTTGGTGCTTTATATTATGAACCCGATCATCACCTCAAACCTTCGAGCATGGACATGTGGATTATTTTGTTTGTGCATGGCGAATGCTGCGTTTGCTGGCATGATCACGACTGAACAATTCAATGCTGATGCATCTGTGAAAAGTGAACGCCAATTAATTCAGTCAACATTATTGCGTGACGATGTGAGGCAAGCCCTACTTGCACATGGAGTCGATCCCGCTCATATTCAGCAACGTATTGATCAGTTAACCAATCAAGAAATACAACAATTAGCACAGCAATTTGATGAACTGCCTGCAGCCAGTGGAGTTGGATTGGTGCTATTCGCTACAGGTCCCATTGTGTTCATGCTTGAACTCATGGGCTTGACTGATTTAACTACTACTTTTTAATGCTGCGGCTTGTTGTTATTTTACTGGCTTTACAGTCCTTGCTAGCCGGCTGCACTGTGATTGCTGTTGCCGACCGCGTTATTCCTAAGCAACCTCAACACTTACCAACAGACATCAAAATAGATGTCCCATTTATTGAACAAACCGATAATTACTGTGGCCCAGCAGCATTGGCTATGGTGGCAAACTACTATGGTAATCCAATTACAGTAGAACAAGTAGCACAGCAAATTTATATTCCAGATAAAAAAGGTAGCTTGCAAATAGAAATGCAGGCAGCAGCAAGAAAGCTAGATCTTGTGGCATTTACTATGAATATGGATCTTGCTTCACTGCGCGCCGAAATTAATGCTGAACGCCCTGTGATTATTCTGCAAAATTTAGCTTTTAATGTTTATCCTGTTTGGCATTACGCTGTAGTGACTGGTAGAGACCCAAGTAATGACTACTTTTTACTGCATAGCGGCCGTCATGAGTATTACAGAAGTGCTTGGACAACACTAGAAAATACTTGGCGCCGCGGCGAATATTGGGCGCTTGTTGCTGTGCCTGCCGGTGACATACCAAGTAGTGCAAATGAAACTGAGGCCATACAAGCAGCATTAGACTTAGAGGAGATTGGTAAATATCGTGCCGCGCAATTAACTTATGCTGCCATCATAGAACGTTGGCCCGAAAACTTTACCGCACAGGTTGGCCTTGCCAATACGCATATGCTACTTAAAGAACCTTTAGCAGCTAGCCAGGCGTACAAGCAAGCTCTGCAATTAGACACACAATCTGCGCAAGCACTTAATAATTTTGCTTATAGCGCTTTTGAGCTTGGTTGCGAGGTCACCGCATTAAAAGCAGCAAGCTGTGCTCTTCGGCTCGACGGTGCAAACCATAGAGAATTAACCGCCACACTAAATGAATTAAAAAGCTTAACAACAAATCCTAATAATCATGTAATGTGCCCCGAAATTCGCTGCAATGATCGTTCGCTTGCTGCAAATGATGCCAAGTAAAACTAATACAAGCATAATGTAATTAATTTCGATATCATTACATTTCAATTATCTGTTTACATAAAACCTTTTTTTAATTGTCACATAACAGCACATGGCATAATTATCTATGCCACTTTAGTAGACTATTATTTCTAAGGAGAGAAAATTAGATGTCATCTTCATTCAATCGTTGGCGGCCACATCCGTGGCACGGAATCGACGTTGGACCAATACCTCCTCAAGTCGTACACGCTTATATTGAAAGTACGCCTTTCAACCATATTAAATATGAAGTAGACAAACAAACCGGTTATTTGAGAGTTGACCGCCCGCATCGCACTTCTTCACTGCCTCCAACATTGTATGGTTTCATACCGCAAACTTATTGTGGCGACCGGGTTGGCTCACTCATGCAAGGCGCTAAGCAAGGCGATGACGACCCATTAGATATTTGTGTTGTCAGCGACCGGCCAATTGACCGCGCCGAACTGATCCTCAATGCCCGCATTGTAGGCGGATTACCCATGCTTGATGATGATGAAGCCGACGACAAAATTATTGCGGTACTACAAAAAGATCATGTCTGGTCAAGCGTACGAGATATCTCGGAGTTGCCTGGATCTATTGTTGAACGTTTAAGGCACTACTTTAGTACTTATAAATCTCTACCCGGAGAAGAATCTAAAGTGCATGTTGGTGATACTTACGGACGTGAGCATGCTGAAAAAGTGGTTCAATTGGCTATGGATGATTACCAAGATAAGTTTTCAACACTGGCGACAAGCTAACTTACTCTTCCAGTTGGCCGCAATTTGAAAGTATTGCGGCCAATTCATTTTGGTTATTTCAAAAATTAGTGCATGGTGATTTTCTTGACGTGCCTGGACTGAAAAAAATTTTCTCATTGACTTGCAGTCGGCGAGACTTGATTGATTTGTAGCACAACGCATAGCAACCAGTTCACACTGCATGAGAAAGTCCTTTAAGTGACTTGCATAATATCTCTCACTTATACTCATAGAGCTGTATTACTTTGGCGCTTTGCCGTTCAAGCTCCAATCATATTTCATATATTTTATTCTATATTCCTCATTCCTAAGCTGTGCAGCTAGTTCAGGATCCTCTACATACTGCGCAATGTATTTTTGTATAGAGCCCGAGTAATCTTTAAAATCTTTTTCAAACCAATCAAAAATCTTTGACAGATGCGCGACCTTTTTTTCACGGTCAAATCTATTTCTTGATTGATCACCGATAAAAAGATAAGCACTTTTCTCTAATTGTTGCTCCAAATTTTGCGCCGTATAAACTTCAGAAAATAACTTTGGACATGACGCTGAAGCACAATTAATTGCGAAGTGTATACGGGGCTCACCATAAGGAATGATAACGTCTCTTTCGAGGTCATATAAGTTGATGTTACGCCCAGCAACTTCATACTTAGCATTTTTAAAGTAACCTATTCTTCCAAGGAATGTACTGGGTGAACGCCCGTCTAGAATCCCTTTAATTGCAAATGCATTATATGCATTAATCCAATACGCTAATTGCTGGCTTTTATCTTCGCTTGATTGCGGTTTTGCTAATTGTTTCAAATACTTTTGAAAAGATTCATTTTTCGCAATTTGCGGATAATTCACTTCACCATTTATCACATTTCCAGCTAACACTTGTTGAAATAAATCATGATCAGCATCGGCCCAACTGATTGTTACAGAACACAAGAAAACCACTATTGCTATTTGTATATAATGCAACTTAATCACCAAAATATTACTAGTCATTTAGAAAGTTAATCTGGCCAAAACACTTCCAACATGTTCAAGCTTTATCAAATGACCTCAATATTTGAGATTATCTTTCATATCCATATAAACCATATGAAAGGTGCGAGAATACTTAGCTATCTAATCTGCATTGATTAAAAAATTCTTTCCTACTGTTTAGTAATAAACATAGACATAAGTTACATATATGTTGCTATGCAATGTCATCTAATGTTCATACCTTTTTCATATTGTTATCTTAGTATTTAGTTATCAAAAATTTATTCACACTGCTGGGGGCAATAGAGTGAAACTTTTATTACCGACTTTAATTCTCGCGCTTATATCTATTTTCGCAAGTGCAAACACGCATGCAGCCATTATCGATTTTGAAGATCAATTTGTAATTGGTGATGGTTTATTATCTGAAGGTCAGGTTGTCACAGGGATTACATTATTTGGCGCAACATTTAATGTCTTTGGCCAAGGTAATACTGGAGGAAATCCACGTGATTTAATGCTTTATGATGCAAGCTGTATTGGAGGGTGCACCGGCGGTGACAATGATCTGTTTTTACAAGGTGCTGGCAATATCCTAATTATCAGTGAAGATAATGATTCAAGTGATCCGGATGACTCTCGATTTGGTGGCACCATTACCGTCGATTTCGATCCAGCCGTTATAGACATCACCACACTCACTGTAGATGTTGGAGATAACAATAACCAAAATGATGGTGATAGCTTTGTTAAGGCTTTTTTTGATGGCAACGAACTAAGTACTTTTGATTTTTTAGCAGGACAAGGTAACAATAATTTACAGACTGCAGATTTTAGCGGGCTCGGCAGTATTGATAGACTCGAAATCCACCTAGAAAGCAGCGGCGGGATTGTCAATCTAGAGTTCACACCCGTACCTATACCTGCCGCACTACCTATGTTTCTTGCCGGATTAGCAGGCTTATTTGCAATGCGTAGAAAAAGTTTTGCTACTGCATAATAAAATTACAAGCTAACGAAAAAAGGCTGCAACATTGCAGCCTTTTTTGTCGGACATAAATACCCTGTCGCATAGTAAATAAAACTTAAGCATCCACTTCTACCACCAGCACCGTTCCATCTACTTTTGAAACACGCACACGTTCACCTGCCTGCACATCTTCACTACAGCGTATTTTCCACATAGTGTCATCGGCTCTTATTTTCCCATAATTATTCACTACACTTTCTTCTAATGTGAAGGTTCGACCAATTAAATCATCTCCACGTTTATTCAACGTTGCGTATGTTTTATCTTCTTCAATAGGATGTTTTTTTACATACACTCTCCAAGCCAACAATGCCGATATCGATAATATAGAGAATAGTACAAACTGAACCTGCCAGGACATGTCTGACATCAATAGCATTAACACACCGACAATACCCGCTGCTATACCAAACCATAGCAATATTGCAGTTACTGCCAGCATTTCTATCACAATTAACACCAGCCCCAACACCAGCCAGTGCCAATACTCAAGGTTATTTATAAATTCCATCATATTTAGCGATCACCTTCTTGTTTGACTGTCGCTTTAGCAATATCCGCAATACCAGTAATAGAGCCAATCAAGCTAGAAGCTTCTAGTGGAAGCATCACAATTTTTTGATTATCCGCCGAACCAATTGTTGTTAATGCCTCAACATATTTTGTTGCAACAAAATAATTTACCGCTTGAATATCACCTTGCGCAATTGCTTCAGACACCATAGTAGTCGCATTGGCCTCTGCTTTCGCCAAAGTCTCCCGTGCTGCGGCATCTCTTCTGGCAGACTCTAAGCGCCCATCTGCCTCTAGTATCGCAGCCTGCTTTTCACCTTCAGCCTTTAGAATTTCTGCTTGTTTAAATCCTTCCGCAGTTAGAATTTCCGCGCGCTTATCACGCTCCGCCTTCATTTGCCGCGCCATTGAATCGACCAAATCTTGTGGCGGGGCAATATCTTTAATCTCTATACGCGTGACTTTAACACCCCAAGGCGAGGTTGCCTCATCAACCACCTGCAGTAACTCCGCATTAATTTTGTCGCGCTTAGACAAGGATTCATCAAGATCCATCGAGCCTAATACTGTTCGAATATTTGTCATCGTAAGATTTAATGTTGCACGTTGCAGATCATTAACATTGTATGATGACTTAACAGGATCTAGCACTTGATAAAATACAACGCCGTCAACACGCACAACTGCATTATCTTTAGTAATAACCTCTTGCGAAGGAACATCTAATACACGTTCCTTCATATTGACTTTATTACTTACACGATCGAAGTAAGGCACTATAAATGCCAAACCAGGAGGTAATGTTCGGCGGTATTTCCCGAACCTCTCTACCGTGTATTCAAAGCCTTGAGAGACTACCGTAACTGCTTTTATTACAGTAAAAATTGCGAATGCAAGAATCGCAAAAACTAATATAGAACCATCCCAAACCATCTTACCCTCCAGCTTTATTCTTTATAGGCTATGCAAATAACGCGGCAAACGTTATTAAAACATATATGGGGATAAAATTTATAATTTCAAGTGATTGATTAACACAACCACCCATTAGTCATTATAGATAACCAACTCACTAAACCGTTTTGCGATGTCCAAAAGGTTTCCATGCCGGCGCAATTACGTTTGGCATTTGAGAACGTTTGATCAGATTAGCCGGCGCAAGTGTAAACTCGCCGTAACGCTGATTAATTTTATCCATTGCCAGATTAATCTGATCACGCTGGCTATCATGACTTTCAAACAAAGACAGTTGATAGCCCTCAAGCTTAGGGTCTAATGCTGTAACCTGTACTTGCGAACACCCCTGCTTATTCCACACTTCACGTAAAAAAACATTCACTAATTTTTTCGTTAACTGACTATCATTAGTTGGTATATAAGTTTGCATTTTTTGCGCTAGCCACCCTTCATTTGTTTTTACTCCAATAAAATATGTTTGTGCTTCCAACTGATGCTTGCGTAGTCTTGCTGCAACTTTTTCAATCATATGATGAAGATACATTTTTACCGTAGTTAAACTCTTTGTATTAGGCGGCATAACTTTGCCATGGCCAATAGATTTTGGTGCCGCCACACTTTGCTTAACAAGTTCCGGGTCTTGCCCTTGTGCCATATACCAAATGCGTCTTCCAAGATTACCAAATCTCCCCGCTAATTCACCAATAGGGAAATTATGCATGTCACCACACACATACACTCCGCGATCGTTTAGATAATCCCCAATACCTGTAGAGATACCACTCAATTCAGTAACAGGTAAAGCACTCAAGTAGTCACGAGCCTCCCAAGGAAACACTGAAAACAAGCCAGTTGTCTTTCCTTTTTTTGCGGTTTTTGCCGCGTGTTTTGCTGTGGTTTTATCACCACTTATGCCGACACTACATGTCACTCCACTAACATCATACACAAGCTGTTTTGCCAATTTGCCAGCTTCTATCGGGCTATCATAAATTTTTTGACAACGTGTAACATCAAGAAAGGCCTCGTCCACAGAAAACACTTCAACATCTGGCGTCACTAATCTAAGCTCAGACATAATGTCTGTTGATACTTGCGCATAACGATAAGGTCTTGCAGGCACTTGAATTACTTCGGGACAAAGTTGCCTCGCTTGTTTAATACGCATCCCGGTTCTAATACCATACTTTCTTGCTTCATAAGAACAAGTAATAAAACAGGTACCAATTTCTCCATTAGTAATGCCAATCGGTTTGCCACGCAGCTCCGGATGATCACGCTGCTCTATACTGGCAAAGAATGCATCCATATCAACAAACACTATTGCACGTTCCCAACGCGGACTAGTCATATGTCCTCACTTGTCCAACCAATACTCCTTGTATCGTCACACGCTTAGCCGGGTATTCTTTTGCTTGCATGGTCTTGTTGGCGGGTATCAATCGCACTATGCCTTTCCTGGGAAATTGAATGCGCTTAAGCGTGACGTCTTGCTCATCAATTAACACTACAACAATTTGATTACTATACGCAGTGCTTGCGTGTTCAATCACAACCATATCACCAGAACGAATACCTTCATCGACCATGGATTGCCCTTTAACTTCTAACACATAACGGTTAGGTCCATTGAACAGATGAGAAAAGTCTACCGATTGCTTATCCTCAATTGCTTCTATCGCCTTACCCGCAGCAATACGACCCAAGAATGGCAAGCCATTAACATGCGGATGATCAATTAACTCAATACCGCGTGTTTTTGGATTGCGCACTATGTAGCCCTTCTCTTGTAATGCTGACACATAACGGTGCACTACACCTTTAGACTGAATACCTAAGCCCTCAGCAATTTCTGTCAACAATGGCGCCTTACGCTGCTTAGCGAAATAATTAGTAATAAAGTCAAAAGTGTCTTGCTCGCGTTTTGTCAACATAATGAGTTCTCAAAAAGTTCTCTTCAATGAGAACATAATGAGAACTTAAATGTCAATACAAAAATCCCATCGCGCAGAACTCACCTAGTGGCGATCAATATTTAGATTCATAAGCACACGGGATAAGAGTATGCTTTAACTATTAGCAATTCATATAAAAACCATACAGCAGGCCATGCACATGAATATTCAAGCAATGCTTCAGCGTTTAGTTATTATTTTTTTGTTGGCTCTGTCAGTCAACGTTCATGCAGGTAAAACTATTATGCATACCGTTATGGACACACAACGAAATATGGTTATGTATCAAATCCCTTTGCCTGCTGACTGGAAAATCACTACGCCCAAATCTGCTGAAGAGCCTAATATTGTCGGCCCTAACGGTATTAAAATTTATTATCGTTCAGGAGGTTCTTATGTATTCAGCCACGATCCTTACATGCAACAAATCTATGCACAAACTGGTCAACAAATGCGTCAGCCGATTAGTGCACACTTGATAGTTGAACAAGATTTAAAACCTACTTTAAGTCAACATGGTTTAACTTTTTTGAGCATGCAACCTTTACCGGAAGTAGCACAGCGCAGCCAAGCCTATAGCAATAAACTATATAAGAGCGTACCATCACAACAATACTTTGAAGCCGTTGGTTCAGAATGGAATGATGGCAAGGGAAATACTGCTTTTATTATCGTTGACCAAATGATCAGCGAAGGACAAGGCAGTATTTTTTGGTATTACTCGTTAAAAGTTGTTGAAGCACCTAAACAATATATAGAAGAGGCAAAAAAGGCGTTTATTTACGGCATTGTAAATACACAAGATAACCCACAACAAATCCAGGCTTACAATTTAAGCGAACAGCAAAAGTCCGCTCAAAGTTGGCAGCAGCATAATGCGCGCATGCAACAAAACCAGCAAAATTTCGAACGCCAACAAGCATTACACAGAAGCACTACCGAAGCGATTAATCGCTCCATTAACGAAACATACCGCACACAAGATACTGCAAGTGATCGTATTCAAGATAAGCAAGTCAATGTTATACGTGACGAAAGCACTGTGACTAATCCTTATGACGGCGAACAATATCAAGTGGAATCAGGTGCAGATCAATATTGGATTAATAATGATGGCGAATATATTTACAGCGAAGACCCTAGCTATAATCCCAATGCGGATCCAGACAATTATAAAGAATGGCAGCAAGTAGAGCCGGAGTATTAGAGCTAAAACTTATTAACTCAATGCGCCAACTCTACCAAAGTCTAACTTAGATAAAATAGAGCTAAAAACGGTACACTAGTGAACCTGAAATCAGATCTATATCTGACTCACCTGTGTCACTATCACCTACATCATTAAATCTTTCCCACTCTGCTCTAATACCAATATTATCAGTGAAATCATATTGAGCACCTACTCCGAACATTAAATCAGTACCATTTTCGTCTTCAGACACCGAAATTCCTCCACCGTCTGCGTCAGTCTCAACATCCCAATAAATGGCACCCAACTTACCAAAAACACTGAATGAGTCATTAATAGGCCATGATGCAATCCCTGACAAAAAGAAACCTGTTATTTCAGCATCAGCCGACACAGGTATGCCCAATACAATAGTATCAGCATCAGACTCTCCAAGGTCAGCATAGCCACCTTCCAAACTTAAATACTGATTAAATTCGTAGCCCGCAAATATTTTCCATCCGGTATCAGTATCATCACATGACCCAGAGATATCATCACAAGCATCTTTCTGATCAGAATGACCAACACCAACACCAACATAAAACCCATTGGCAGTGTCTTGCGCATTAGATATTGAAACTGTAGTCAATAAAAAAAACGCTACAAAAACCTTATAAATTTCCTGCTTCATTTTCACTATAGAATACCCTTAAAAAATTTAATTGTTTATTTATTATATTTTATAAATATATAATTTTTATTAAAATCTAACAAGTCGCAACCCATAATAAATCAGAAAAAGAATATTCACTGAAATCAAGTCGATGTTTGTTGTCCCAATTTCGCTTTCACCAATGTTGTTAAATTTCTCTCTCAGCTCTTAGAAAAGAAATTCTCGTAATTTTATTTTGGGGACCAGCACCGAAAATTAAGTCTGTACCATTTTCGTCTTGAACAAATTCACCAGTACCTGGGATACGAGAACTCTTGAGCTCGCATAACACAATAAATCACTTCCAGTTTTGTAAACACACTAAATTTGTCATCGATAGACCACTTCGTACTCAAAAGAGTATTTATAGCCCACACGGCCAAGGTAATTATGCGAGAAGCTTTTCAACTAGAAGCGCTCGTTCTCATGACATGCATCCGGTATAGTTACATGCAAAATATTTTCATTATCTAAAAACAAACTTTTTAAAATGACTAAAAAACTCAGACCTTATTCTTCAATAGTTGTTGACGGCACTGAACGTGCACCCAGCCGTGCCATGTTGCGCGCAGTTGGTTTTAAAGATGACGATTTCAAAAAACCACAAATAGGTATCGCTTCTACTTGGAGCATGGTGACTCCATGTA
Source organism: Gammaproteobacteria bacterium (assembly GCA_028281205.1). Classification (GTDB taxonomy): domain Bacteria; phylum Pseudomonadota; class Gammaproteobacteria; order UBA4575; family UBA4575; genus UBA1858. Next base: position 4,781 of record JANQKJ010000336.1, on the reverse strand, counting down.
ATATGCATATCAATAAGTTGGCAGAAAAAGCAGCCGCAGGCGCCGATGCTGCAGGTGGCAAAGGTGTGATTTTTAACACCATTACCATCTCTGATGGTATTTCAATGGGTTCAGAGGGTATGAAATATTCCCTAGTGTCCCGCGAAGTAATCGCCGACTCGATTGAAACAGTAACAGGCTGTGAAGGTTTCGATGGTGTTGTAGCAATTGGAGGGTGCGATAAAAATATGCCCGGGTGCATGATAGCTTTGGCCAGACTCAATCGCCCTGCGGTATTTGTTTACGGCGGCACTATCATGCCCGGCAACTACCAAGGCAATAAAGTTGATGTTATTTCAGTATTTGAAGCAGTTGGCCAGCACGCTAAACGTCAAATCAACAATAAACAACTAAAAGAAGTTGAATCTACTGCGATCCCTGGACCGGGTTCATGTGGTGGAATGTATACTGCCAACACCATGGCTTCTGCTATTGAAGCGCTTGGCATGAGTTTGCCTGGTAGTTCAGCACAAGCAGCTATTTCAAAGTCTAAAGAAACAGACTGTCGCAATGCAGGTAAAGCAGTATTTAACCTCATTAAGAAAAACATTCTTCCCAGTGACATCATGACACGACAAGCATTTTTAAATGCTATTGCTGTCGTTACCGCACTTGGTGGATCAACCAATGCGGTCTTACATCTGTTAGCAATGGCGCATTCAATGAATGTGAAGTTATCGATTGATGACTTTACTCGCGTAGGTAAAAAGGTACCGGTTCTTGCTGACTTGCGACCAAGCGGTAAATATATGATGTCAGAATTGATTGCGATTGGTGGCGTGCAGCCGCTAATGAAAATGCTATTAGACAAAAGTTTGATTAATGGCGACTGCATGACAGTTACGGGTAAAACACTTAAGCAAAATTTAAAAAATGTGAAACCATATCCAAGGCGTCAACAGATTGTGCGTTCATTCGATGATCCAATTAAGAAAGATGGGCATTTAGTGATTCTTTACGGAAATTTAGCTCCCGAAGGTGCAGTGGCAAAAATTTCTGGCAAAGAGGGTCTGTCATTTACTGGTAACGCTAAAGTGTTTTCTTCTGAAGAAACTGCGCTAAAGAAAATTCTCGATGGTGGCATCAAAGCCGGAGATGTGATTGTGATCCGTTACGAGGGCCCAATTGGTGGCCCAGGTATGCGCGAAATGCTATCGCCTACTTCCGCGATTATGGGTAAAGGCTTAGGGAAAGATGTTGCATTAATTACTGATGGCCGCTTCTCTGGAGGCAGCCATGGGTTTGTCGTAGGTCATATTACACCTGAAGCAGCCGTAGGTGGGCCGTTAGCATTAGTGAAGAACGGAGACAAAATTACAATCGATGCTAAAAAACGCGAAATGACATTACATGTAAGTAAAACTGAGCTAAATAAACGCAAACGTGCTTGGAAAGCACCTAAACCCAAATATCGTCGTGGCGTGTTAGCAAAATTCGCCAAGCAGGTTCGCTCTGCTTCTGAAGGTGCGATCACAGATTAACGTCAACATATGCCAAACCCAAGGGTAGAACTCCAGGCCTTTCCAGTATAAATTACTCGGGTCTGGATTTCTGCACAGACAGAAACATGGTGACAGTAGGCGTTAAAAATACTTAATAAGCTATTAATTCGCTCTAAATCCCACAATTTCTAGAGAATATTCGTTGGAACTGCCCACAGAATAGTTTAGGATTTAGCCCCTTTTTATCACCCAGTTTTTCACATTATATAAGGAGCAGTTGAATGTCACTGACACCAGAAGAATTAGAAGCCATCATGGAACGCAAAAATAAGATGCGTCGTGAGGCCTATGACCGTCGTAATGCACAAGAAAATAAGGATGAAGTGAGTGCCAAAGCTGTAAAACGCTTTATGGAATTACCTGAGTATCAAAATGCCAATTGCATTATGTGGTACATCGACTGCCGTTCTGAAACACGCACTAAACCCGAGTTACTTGAAGAAGTGGCTAAAGGCGAAAAGAAAATCATCGTGCCTTACTGCACAGAAGATGAAAATGGCGAAAACAAACTTGGCTTATGGTGGATGGAAAGCTTAGAAGAAATGGTTGTTGGTAAATGGAATATTCTTGAGCCACCTAAAGAAATGTGGGGCAATCCAGCCAAAGAAGTTGAACCACAAGACCTCGATTTAGTATTAGTTCCTGGCGTTGGCTTTGATAGAAACGGTGGTCGCATGGGTAACGGACAAGGTTACTATGACCGTTTACTAGAAAAAGTGCGACCTGATGCACCACTAGTTGCTCTTTGCTATGAATCTCAATTATTCGACAATGTATTAGTCGCACCGCACGATGTATACATGGATAAAGTTGTGACTGAAGATGCTGTATACGAAGGTAAAGGACGAGACTAATGACAGCAATTATTGATGATACCTATGCAGAAGCATTTAGAAGCTTTTACACTGAGTTTTTAATTACCGCTAAAGATCTTAAGTGGGTTGAACATGCTGTTAATGCCGCTACCGGCAACGCTTCAAGCTCTATTCTTTGTGACTGCGAAGCAGGTTTAGACCGTTACGTCGGACCTGGTGCAGATGAAAGTTTTGAGACCCCAGATGGTCGTCCCGGTGCTTTAGTACAACTGCATGTACCTCGTTTCCGCAAAGATCGCGTAGAAGCTTTAGAGCGATCAGCATTAGTGCGTATAAGCCAAAATGTCATGACTTGCCCAACCGCTTCATGTTTTAACATGATTGACTCAGAGCAGTACTATCACATGGGCCGCAAAGTAGCTTACTTTGGTAATGGCTTCCAAAAACGCATTGAACGCTATGGTCGCAAAATGTGGTGGATCCCAATTCTTGGTGGCGAATTTGTTCTCGATCGCCGCTTAGGCCAAGCTGATGGACTCATGGGCGGTAACTTATGGTTCTTTGGTAAAGACGTAGATTCTGCCTTAGAAGCTGCAGAAAAAGGTTGCGAAGCCATTGCACCTATCGACGGAGTTATCACAACATTCCCTGGTGGTATAGCCGGCAGCGGATCTAAAGCAGGCAGTAACTATGACTTCACTATCGCAAGTACCTACGAAAAATTCTGCCCATTGTTGCAAGATCATCCAGATGTTGAACACGGTCTACCTGAGGGTGTGAACTCAGTAATGGAAATCATCATGAATGGACGCGATATGGATTGCATTGTGGAAGCAACCCAGGCTGCAATACAAGCCTCCAAAGAAACTGATGGTTTGCTAATGATCTCGGCAGGAAATTACAATGGTCGACTGGGTAAGAGCTTTATCTATCTAGATCCAAGCAAACAACCAAAAGACTAGTCTTACGTTTTTGTTGCATGCAAGGCCAGTTGAGTTAAACTCAGCTGGCCTTTTTTATTTTCCACTTTTCTTTGTTTAATCAAACATCGAGACCAAAGCATTGATCATTGATGGCAAAAAAGTTGCGCTAGATATACGCAACAGAATCAAATCACATCTAGAAAACTTTCCCCATACAACTATTACTTTGGCGACGGTAATTGTCGGCAGCAATCCAGCCAGTCAATTGTATGTAGGAATGAAGCATCGTGAGGCTAATGCCGCGGGCATTCAATCCAAACGCATTGAGCTGGATGAAAATATTTCCCAACAAGAACTAGAACAGCAAATCTCTTTGTTAGCTGATGACGATGATATACATGGAATTCTTGTACAACTACCTTTACCCAAGCATTTAAATAAAGAAAAGATGCTAGAAAAAATCCCACCCAAAAAAGATGTTGATGGATTAACAGATATCAATATGGGTCGTCTACTACAAGGGCAAAAACAATTAGTTCCTTGCACGCCCTTGGGCGTAATGCGACTAATAGAAGCATATGGAATAAAAACCAGCGGGAAAAATGCTGTAGTTGTTGGGCGCTCTTCATTAGTAGGATTGCCACAAGTTTTACTACTTGCAGAACGTGGTGCCGACGCTACCGTTACACTTGCTCATTCACGCACCCAAGATTTAGCCGCTATTTGCAAGAATGCTGATATTTTAGTAAGTGCTGTTGGCTCACCAGCACTTATAAATGAAGCATTCATTAAACCAGGCGCCATGGTATTTGATGTTGGTGTGACTCGGTTAGAAAATCAAACTATCCAAGGTGACGTCGATTTTGAAGCAGCTAAAAAAATCGCTGCTGGCATCACCCCTATGCCTGGTGGAACCGGCCCAATGACAGTAGCTTGCCTACTAGAAAACACCATCCTCGCTGCCACTTTGCAAGGTGTATTACCAAGGTCACATTAAGTCATAAAGTCCAAATAAAACCAGCTAGACTAAGCTTGTGGGTTAGCACCTGCTTATGGCATTATGGCGAGCTTTTCGGGCAGTGTTGGAAAACTGCCTGTTATAAATTTATTTAAGTATCAATTTTTTTAACAGCCCTTTCACTCGTTATAAAGCGTCGACAGAACACGCTATTGCATAACTGGTTAAAGGGGATTGGAACCCTAATTTTCAACTTACTATAAGAAGGTACAGTTATGCCTGGCGAAAAACTTAGTTATCCTGGAAGAAATTATCTATTTGCACCCGGTCCGACGCATATCCCCAATGAAGTCTTAACTGCGATGATGGTGCCTCAGGAAGATCACCGAGCTCCAGACTTTCCTCAATTAGTAAAACCTTTATTAGAAGATCTAAAAAAGATCTTCAAAACAAAAAAAGGCCAATGTTTTATTTTTCCTGCAACTGGTACTGCCGGCTGGGAAATAGCATTAGCAAACACATTATCTCCAGGCGATAAAATTCT
>JANQKJ010000275.1 GCA_028281205.1 Gammaproteobacteria bacterium | reverse complement strand
AGTGTGAGACTGAAGCTAAAACCTTATTTCAAAATTATCTTGTTTGACGGTCGTCTCTGGGAAGGAGAGAGGTCAATCGAAAAACAGGAGCAGTTTAATGCTTAAATTTAAAAGTATTGCCGTGTTCATAGCGTTTGTTGCTACGAGCACATCTTATGCTGCATTTGATACACCAAGCTCGAATAGCAATAGCTGGGGAGGTTGGTCTCGAGGTGATGCAGGCACTATGTACGCAGAGTGGGATGTATTTGAAACTTACACGCCAGGTCCTGGTTTTAGCCCTACACCTGATAGCACCCCAGATGTAGGTTCATTTAATACTACAGCATCTATTGTTTCCGTAACATCAGGAACACCTATACCAGTAGGAAGTGGAAATATTTACAGTCCAACTGCCGTTTTAGGTTGGTCGCTACTGATGGAAGGGCAAGAGCCTATGGGGCCTACACAAGTAGCACTACAGTTAACTTCGTCTGGTAATGAATTTGATTATTCAAATATTACCTTGAATGGTATGGCGCCTACACAATCACGTATTGAACTTTCAAGACTGCCTATCCCAGGTTTAGGTGACAATGTTGAGTCATTGCTTTTATGGGATTTGATTGTTGGTGCGGGCTCATACCTGTTCAGTTTTACTGGCGCGGCATCCAGTGTGAGCTTAACCAATATCGCAGCTGATATTGGTTCTTCACCAGTTCCACTGCCAGCAGCTGCTTGGATGTTCTTGAGTGGACTATTAGGTTTTGGGGTATTTGGTCGTAAAAGACAAAAAAATATCAGCCCTGCTTAATTCTTAATTTCTTTTTGATATAGAAGGCATTGATCGTGCGATGAATGCCTTCACTTTTTTAGTTGTTTATAGCCTAATGGTATGGCGATATATTTTTTATTATTAATACTTTTATACATGATAAGTTTGTTTGTTCATGCAGATGAACAAACAGAATTTATTATGGATGCGATAGAAGTAGAGGCAGTTCTAGATCCGCCAGTCATTATTGACCCGACAAGGACGACTACTTCTTTTAATCTTGAAGAAATTGAAAAACGACAAGCAGGTAATATATTTGAAATTATAGATGACATTCCTGGTGTCTCTTTGAGTGGTGGCTCCAGGTCGAGTGGTATTGATATAGATATTCGTGGTTTTGGCAATAATGAAGATGTAATTATTAAGCTTGATGGGGCAATAAAGAACTTTGAGAAATACCGTTTTGGCGGGACATTCGTAGAGCCAGAATTATTAAAAAGCATAGAAGTCACGCGTGGCTCAGCGACTACAGCAATTGGTAGTGGTGCATTGGGTGGTGTTATAGAAATGGAAACTAAAGATGCCACGGACTTCTTGAAACCAGGGCAATCGTTTGGTGTTAATACAAAAGTTGGACACCGTTTCAATAACGATGAACGAGTTAATTCTATAACCTTGTTTGCAGCGCCTACTAAATCACTAGATTTACTATTAAATATTACTGATCGTGAGGCAAATGACTATAAGTTAACCGGCTCAGGTATTGGTGCTGTGTCAAATAATTTAATTGCTTCAAGTACAGTCCCCAGTAGTGGTTTAGCTAAACTTGAGTATTATCCAAATGATGACATTACTTTTGGGTTATCTTTTTCGAGATATTTGTCTTCAGGTATAGAGCCATTTGATGCGCGAGTTAGTGGATTGGGAGGATTTAGTAATGTCGATAGAGAATCAGATGATAAAACATATAGTGGGAAGTTCTTATATAACCCAATAAGTGACTTGATTGATTTTAAGTTAACACTTGGCTATTCAGATATTATTGTGACTGATGTGGATCAGGGTGATAGTACATTTTTACAGGATTTGCGAGAGAATATAGCTGCAGAAACGAATCCGGTTATTAGAAATATATTAGAGAACGTATTGCTATCTTCAGATTCAACAGGTGACGTTGATACGTTTGAATACGATATATGGTCTATTGATGCAAAAAACACAGGTCTAGTTGAACTAGGTTCAGTATCAAATCTCATAACGCTGGGTATAGATGGAGAATACAGCAAGCGTGAAACAAGTCAGATAGATATTTCTTTAATGCCAGATTCTTTCGGTAACCTGGCGCAACCAAGTGGCATATATCAGCAATATGGTATCTACCTTGTTAATGAGATTGACCTCGGTAATCTAACAATCACACCTAGTATGAGATGGGATTACAACCATGTTCGTGTAACATTTGATGAAGATGTGGGTAACACAGTCGATTTGTTAAGAGACGCTGGCCAAGACACATCTGAGTCATTTGGAATATTTTTGCCTAGTTTGAGTGCCTCTTATAAATTTGGAAATTCACCCTTTGCAGTTTTTTATAATTATTGGGAGCAATACCGTCCTCCTAAAGTGGATGAATATTTTGCAATTGGTGGATTTAGTCGCTGTACAGGTGGAATTACTGAAAAACCTTTTGCTACAACAAGTGCGTGTGGAAGTTTGTTTAAACCAGAAAAGTCAGTGAATAATGATATCGGCTTGCTAGTCCAAAAAGATGGTATTTGGGGTAATGATAAATTACTTGCCAAACTTACATTCTTCGATACAAAAGTAAGAAATGTATTAGAGTTTCTCAATAATGACCCTGACAATCCTGGACAGCAACTCACAGACGAAGAAAGAGATGGATTTGAATTAGAATTGACTTATGCGCGTAAGAACTTTTCGGTGAATATTGGGTACTCTGAAATTGATGGAGAAATTGAAGGTTACTTTCTGAATGATGACCAAATACCATTCGTTAATGGTGGGGTGCCTCCAACTAGTCCCTTAGTGAATCAAGTAACTAAGCAAAAAAGGCCTATATATAACTTGCCAGGTGATACTTTAACTGTGTCAGCTAACTTCGCTGTGCCTAAGTACAATTTAGATTTTGGCTGGCGTGGTCAACATGTTGATGAAAGATTAGCTTTGAATACTGATTTAAGTGCTAATGGTGTACCAGAGAGATTTGATAGTTACTTTGTTCAAGATGTATGGATTAACTGGCGCCCATTTGATAATACTAAATTAAAAAATTCTGTACTCAGGTTCGGGATAGATAATGTCGGTAATAAAAGATACCGGACAAATACAGAAGGTGGGGTGGGTAATTTTGGAGTGGCGAGAAATATAAAAGTCACATTCAGTTTAGACTTTTAATGTATCTATTTTTACATAAGAAACTTATTTAAATATGCCTCGAATAAGAAATTTTTATTTTAATGCTAGGAGAGAATTATGAGCGCAGCAAAGAAAGAAATAAAAGACGTTGCCCAGGAAGCCAGAGATTTTTTACATGGTTTTAAATCGCTGCAACTTGCTACAGCAAATAGTGAAGGAATTGCAACGGCAAGTTATGCGCCTTTTGCATTAGACGATAAAAATTGTTTTATTGTTTATGTTAGTGAGCTTTCAGAGCATACGGCTAATTTTCAAATCGGTAAACAGATGAGCGTGATGTTGATTGAATCAGAAGATCAAGCAGAACATTTGTTTGCCCGTAAGCGCCTGACTTTTAAGTGTGAAGTGAAGAGTGTAGATCGTGATACTGAAGAGTTCGAACAGTGTATGTCATTAATGGCTGATCGTTTTGGAGATTTCATTAACTTCTTAAAAAAAATGAAAGATTTTCATGTATTCATACTAGAACCTTTCTATGCAACCTACGTACGTGGATTTGCCCAAGCATATGAATTTGAAAAAGCTGATTTTAATAAAATAAGACATATGAACGATAAGGGGCATAAGCAATCATGAGGTATAGTAAATGTGCTTATTTATTGGCATTGATCTTAATATGTTCCCCAGTACATGCGGCCGAGCGTATTGTATCGATTGGTGGATCGATTACAGAAATATTATTCCAACTTGGTTTGCAAGATAAGATAGTTGCAGTAGATACTACTAGCCAGTACCCGCAAGCAACTAAAGATATGAGAAATGTCGGTTATATGCGAGCACTTTCTGCTGAACCCATTATGGCTCTGAATCCAGATCTGATTTTATATCAAGAAGGTGCCGGCCCTCTAGAAACTATAGAACATTTACAAGCATCCGGTATGAAGCTTGTAAAAGTCTCCAATAAACATAGTGCGCAAGGTGTACTGGAAAAAGTTAGTCAAGTATCTAAAGCGGTTAATATGGAGAGTCAGGGCCAAGGCTTGATTAAAGATATTCAACAGCAACTAAGGAAATTGCCCCAACATGATAATAAGTCGGCACCTCGAATCATGTTTATATTAAATTTTGATAAAGCTTCAGCCCTGGTAGCAGGAAAACAAACAGGCGCAGATGGAATTATAAAATTAGCTGGTGGTGAAAATGTCATTAACGATTTTAATTCCTATAAGCCACTGAGTGCTGAAGCCATTATAAAGTCAGCGCCAGACTTTATTTTAACTACACATCGGGCGGTTGCCGGTGTTGGTAGTGAAGAAGATGTTTTAGCATTGCCTACATTACGTTTAACTCCTGCCGCTAAAAACAAGCAGATAATTGTAATGGATGGATTATTGTTATTAGGTTTTGGGCCACGTATTGCCCATGCTGCAAATAATCTATCGGATGCCATCTATCGTATCCACTAGCTCAGCACTAAATAAATACTCAAACGTGCAAACGCTCTCTTCAACACTTGGAGCTCTCCATCAGCAGCGTAGGTTAACTTTAATCGTATTGGGAATTGGTTTAGGTATTGCTATCATTCTTGGTTTAGCGATAGGGCCACTACATATTCCTATAAAGCATGTAATTAATATCCTTACTGATTACATTAATCCATTTGCAAACTATCAACATGATTTTGTCGAGCAACAAGTTATTGGTTCTCTACGCGGCCCACGGGTTTTATTAGGTTTAATTACTGGAGCTTCATTGGCGGTAGCAGGTGCATGTTTTCAATCCTTGTTTAGAAATCCACTAGCAGACCCTGCTGTGATAGGTGTATCAGCGGGTGCATCCACCGCTGCGGTGTTCTACATCGTATTAGGCCAGAGTGTTGTAATGTCATTATTTGGTGGCGTATCAAAATTCGGTTTACCTATTGCTGCCATGTGTGGCGCGTTGTTGGCTGTAGCTGTGCTTTACGTATTTGTTAATCGTAAAGGTGGTATTAACGTTGCAACATTATTGCTAGCAGGTATCGCAGTGAATGCATTTTGTTCAGCGGTAACGGGGGTGCTTGTTTTCCTGAGTGATGATCAGCAATTAAGGGAATTAACATTCTGGACGCTAGGGTCCCTTGCACGCGCGCAATGGGATGGGGTAATTCCTACATTTATATGGTTATGTTTAGTTTTGGCTATATTAGTGAGTTTAGGAAATGCATTAAATGCATTGGCGATTGGAGAATCAAGTGCATTTCATATGGGCGTCAATGTACAGCGGGTAAAGAAAATATTGATTATATTTGGTGCTGCTGCAGTAGGTGCCGCAGTTGCAATGACGGGTATTATAGGGTTTGTCGGGTTGGTCGTTCCTCATATAGTCAGGTTAATGATAGGTGCAGATAATCGCTATGTATTACCTGCTTCAGCGATTATGGGAGCTTTGCTTATGTTATTAGCAGATATGCTGGCGAGAATGATTATGCAACCTGCCGAGCTTCCGATTGGAATTATTACTAGTCTGTTAGGTGCACCATTTTTCTTATATCTATTGAGTAGACGTCATTTTCTAAGTTAAAAAGTATGATACAGGTCGAAAATATATCTTATAGTGTGAGTGGAAATAATTTGCTTGATGATGTTTCTGCAGCAATGGATTCAGGTAAATTGACAGTAATACTTGGGCCCAATGGTGCCGGTAAGTCAACCTTATTAAAAGCATTAAGCGGTGAAGTGAAATCCAGTCGAGGTTCTGTTTTAATCGATGATATTGACTTAAATGTTTGGGATCAAGAGTACTTGGCACCCCGTAGAGCTGTGGTTAGCCAATTTAATCAGATTGAATTTCCATTTACAGTTGCTGAAGTAGTTATGCTGGGTATGTGGCCGGCAAAGAATTTACAAAAAATAGAACAGCCAGAACTTATTGCAGAAGGCGTGATGCGTGAGTTAGATGTGCTTTCTTTAGCACATAGACAGTATGGAACCTTGTCCGGAGGAGAACAACAGCGAGTGGCAATTGCACGTGCCTTAGTTCAAGTAGCAGTCCAAGCCCGTTCACAAAATAAATGTTATTTACTTCTGGATGAGCCTACAGCTAGTTTAGATATGCAATACCAGCATGAATTATTGCGAATTCTTAAAGACTATGCTGTAAGAAAATTCACTATTGTTATAGTCTTGCATGACCTTAATTTAGCTTTACAGTATGCAGATAATGTCATATTTATGAAACACGGCAAGGTTGCAAGTGTAGGGCCAATAAACAAGGTTTTAAATGAGAAGGTTATTGAAGAGATATTTTCTATAAAAGGAGTAATAGAGGAAACAAAAAGTGGATCAAAACGATTTTATGTAAATAATTAAAAATAAATGATATGGATAAAAATACTGAAAACTTAACTATTGCAGCAATAGAAATTTTGTATAACGCATCAAAAGCATTTGCTATGGATGATCAAGATTATGTTCCATGTAATATGTGTTTGAGCCATGATGGTAAGTTAATCTTAAGTTGCTCTAAGCAGGAGCCCACTAATGGCGTACTAGTTATATTAAAAGGAGAGCAATATGATTTACATATTATAGGTGATTCGAAGCCAATCGATGCTCAGTCACCTTATGTGAGTAGATATAAAAAATATTTTCCGGATGAGATAAATATTTCACAATTGGTAGAGATTAGCCCTGTTAAATATGTAATGCATGATAAAAATAATAATGAAGTCGATATAGATAGTCTAGACATCATAAATATATTTTCAGGCGAGGTTGAAGATCGAATGACTGAGCATATGAATGATGATCATGTTGATGCAATGAGAGATTATTGCAATTTTGCTTCAATAGAAATTAATGAGGATGATCCGCTGATGTTAGGTGTAGATCCGCATGGGTTTGATTTGTTAGTTAATAATCAGCCGCGGAGATTTCAATTTAATAATAAGTGCGAAACACCTCAACAGGTTAGGGAAGCGCTTGTTGATCTGGCTAAACGCGCACGTACGTAAATGTAGTATTTTATTGTGTACTATTTAATCTAGGGTAAATATTTTACTAAAGATTAGTTAATGCACATAGTGAAAAGGTGCGAGAAGTTGCATTTTGTTATATTCAATAAATATATGATTTTTACCGCAAGGTGATTTGAATATTCCGACAAGGACGAGTCCGCGATGGTAAGCATCTTGAAAAGACTCAAATGTTTCACACATTTTTTCTGCAATTGTAGGCAGGTCGCTCAAAGTCACCTTCTTGGCACCACTAATTTTAGGTGATGCAAAGTCGACTTTTTCGTGGGTAATTTTTCCAGCTTTACACATAATCAAATAAACCTCTTCTATCTCTTATGAGCTTATAAAAATGTATAACTCCACTTTACAAATGATAACGATTCGCATTATTATTTGCAATAAATATAAGTGTTAAATACGTTTTTATAATTAAAACAGTTAGTTAGGAGTTAACAATGGCGAAATTACTACATGTAGAAGCTTCACCAAGAAAACAAAGGTCCCACTCAATTACAGTCGCTGAGGAATTTTTAAGCGCGTATAAAATTAAAAATCCGAGTGCAGAAATCGAAACCTTGGATATATGGAATATGGATTTACCTCAGTTTGATGGCGTTGCGTTAGAGGCAAAGTATGCTGTAATAAACGGTGAAAATCCCAGCAATGAACAGGAAAAAGCCTGGGGTGAAATCCAGAAATTATTTGCCCAATTTAACAATGTGGATATTTATTTA
>JANQKJ010000258.1 GCA_028281205.1 Gammaproteobacteria bacterium | reverse complement strand
GGACAAAATGGTTTGGGTACTGTGGTTCAGGGGGCGCTGGAAACATCAAATGTTAATGTAGTTGAAGAGTTAGTGAATATGATCGAAACGCAAAGAACTTATGAAGTTAATTCACGCGCGATTGAAACTGCGGACAGCATGCTTCAATACGTAAATAATAATTTGTAACACTGATTAGTTAAAAAACAGGGATGGAGATAATGACTAACAATAACAAACTAGGCTGGCTTCTTGCGGCAACGGTTTTAATATCTGGTTGTAGCTCAATAGGTCAAATAAGTGATCCTGATTATGAGCCTGTGACACCAGTAATGCCAGAACAAAAAGCGACTTATGATGGTGGGTTATTTTATACATCAACCAATCATTATATTTTCGAAGATATCAAGGCAACACGTGTTGGTGATTTGTTAACGGTAGTGTTGTCTGAGCAGACCAATGCGAGTAAGTCATCCTCTTTAGAGGCAGATAAGTCGACCACCATTGATTTACCTAATCCTACCTTATTTGGAAAAAATAATTACACGCTTAATGGTAGGGAAGTGTTGTCAAGTAGTGCTACGGCGTCCAGGGATATTGAAGGAGAAGGTGAGCTTACTCAAGAAAACAGTTTGGATGGAAATATCACTGTAACTGTGACAGAGAAATTACCTAATGGTTATTTAGTAATTAAAGGAGAGAAACTGCTTACACTTAATGAAGGCAGTGAAGTAGTACGTATTGATGGGATTGTGCGGCCTACTGATATTGATTCAAATAACCGCATTGAATCCACTAAAATTGCTAATGCGCGTATTACCTATAAAGGAACCGGTGTGGTTAGCGATAGCAGTAAAGCAGGCTGGTTAGCAAAATTCTTTATGCACGCCATTTGGCCGTTATAACACAGGAGATAATAATATGCGTTTACTTTACATTATTATTCTGTTAGCGATTTCAAATTCAGTACTGGCTGAAAGAATAAAAGATTTGACATCTGTCGCGGGTGTGCGATCAAATCAGTTATTAGGCTATGGTTTGGTTGTTGGTTTGGATGGCACTGGTGATCAAACCAGTCAGACACCATTTACTGTCCAAAGTCTAAAAAGTTTTCTTAATCGATATAATATTACTATTCCCCCTGATGTTAATCCTCAGCTTAACAATGTAGCTGCGGTGTCTATACATGCAGAGTTACCCCCATTTGCAAAACCCGGTCAAAGTATTGATGTTACCGTATCGTCTTTAGGTAATTCTGATAGTTTGCGTGGTGGTAGCTTGCTAATGTCACCTTTAAAAGGAATTGATGGCCAAGTGTATGCCATTGCGCAAGGTAATTTAGTTGTTGGTGGTTTGGGTGTGCAAGGCAGTGATGGCTCAAGTATTACTATTAATGTTCCTAGTGCAGGACGAATACCTAATGGCGCAATTGTAGAGAGAGCAATCCCAAGTAATTTTGCTTTGCAAGAGTATTTGTATCTAAATTTACATAGCTCAGATTTTACCACTGCAAAGCGTATGCAAGACCGTATTAATGAAATCATGGGTAGTGGTGTGGCTAATGCCATGGATCCAGTTACTGTTAGAGTAAAAGCACCTTTTGATGCATCCAATCGAGTTTCTTTCCTGGCAGAAATTGAAAACATCAGAATGAAATCAGCCGCAGCGCCCGCTAAAGTGATTGTAAATTCGCGTACTGGCACAGTTGTGATTGGATCTAATGTGCGTGTATCAGCTGCGGCGGTGTCTCATGGTAGTTTGGTAGTTACTATTTCTGAAAATACTGAAGTTAGTCAGCCTAATGAGTTTGCAGCAGTGGGTACTACTCAAGTGACAACTGACTCGGAAATAGAAGTTCAACAAAATACCGACCGCATGTTTTTGTTTGATCCAGGAATTTCATTGAATTCTATTGTTAATGCAGTTAATGAAGTAGGTGCTGCACCAGGTGATTTGGTTGCAATACTTGAAGCACTTAAGCAAGCAGGTGCGTTAAAAGCTGAATTAATAGTGATCTAGTATTATGAGTCAGGGCATTGCATCAATATTATCAACGGCATCAGATACAGCTAAGATGCGTCTGCAAGCGGGCAATGGAGAAGAAGTTGATAGTGAAGTCATTCAACAATTTGAAGCATTATTTTTGCAGCAAATGCTTAAAAGTATGCGCACTGCGTCGCTTGCTGAGGGTTTATTTCAAAGTGATCAGTCAGAATTCTATCGTGATATGTATGATCAGCAGATTGCCACAGACTTGGCTAAACAAGAACTACTTGGTATTGCTAACTTAATTAATCGACAGCTTGGTAGAGCTCCAGCTCATGCCAATCACGATATTGCTTCAATCGATATGAACCAGGCTGATGCATCTAAGATTGATTTATCAAATCTGACTGGCTTTGTTAATAAGTTAACAAATACTGTTAATGAGCAAGCCGTTAATCAGGTGCAAGACATTGATAAAGTACGACCACTAGCCTTTAAGCCGGAAACACCACATGAGTTCTTTGAAGTGGCTTACCGTTATGCGCAAGCCCCTGCAGAAAAATTAGGTGTAGATCCAAAAGTCCTGGTAGCTATCGCCGCGTTAGAAACGGGTTGGGGCGATCATGTGCCACATGGTAATTCAGGTAGTTCAAATAATTACTTTGGCATTAAAGCGGATAGCCGTTGGCAGGGAGAGCAAGTGGGTAGTCAAACACTTGAATTTGAACAGGGTACTTTTAAGGAGTTAACACAGTCATTTCGTGTATATGATTCACTCAAAGAATCATTTAATGATTATGCAGACTTTCTGTTAAGTAATGATCGTTATTCATACGCATTAGAATTTGCCCATGATACAAAACGATTTTTGCAGGAAATCCAGAATGCTGGATACGCAACAGATCCACAATATGCAAACAAAATACTTAATGTATTGAGTAATAAAGTGTTTGCGAGTGAATAAATATTGATACAAGAGGTACTTAATGGGTGCACTAGATATTTCAATCACAGGACTTAATGCATTTCGTACTGCATTGACGACAGTTTCAAATAACATCGCCAATGCGAATACTGAAGGATATAGTCGTCAAGAAGTGCAAATAAATTCACGTACTCCACGGCCTTCTTCAGGAGGTTTTATTGGTAGTGGAGCTTTTGTCAGTAATATTAAGCGTATTGAAAGTTCGTTTATTAATAGTCAAGTACGAGTAGCAACTTCTGAAGCAGAACGTCTTAATGCTTTTGGTACTCAATCTTCACGTGTGGATAACTTGCTGGGTGACAGTCAGGGCAGTTTGAGCCCATCATTACAAAATTTCTTTGATAGTTTGCAAGATTTGAGTAACGATGCTACATCTAGTTCGGCACGCCAAGTAGTACTTAGCTCTGGTGACTCGCTTGTAAAAAGATTTCAAACTATTGAAGCTCAATTTGGAAATCTTAATAGAGATGTAGATAATGCTCTTAAAACAGGTATTTTAGAAGTCAACAGCATTGCTAAAAACCTCGCAGAATTAAATCAAAAAATTATTGAGGCGAAAAATTTTGTTTCAAATAATCAGCAGCCTAACGAGTTGTTGGATCAGCGCGATCAATTATTACTTGAATTATCAAAATTTGTATCGGTACAAACAGTAGAACAACAAAACGGTTCTCTAAATATATATATCGGTAATGGTCAAAGTCTTGTTGTCGGAAATACCGCCCAAGAGTTACTTGCAATAAGAGATCCAGCAGATAGTGAGCAAACCCAGATTGCATTTATCTCGGGTGGTACCCAGGTGGATATTACTTCACAAATTACCGGAGGTAGTCTGGCAGGGTTATTGGAATTCAGGGATCAACAGCTTGGTTCGGTAAGAAATGAATTTGGGCGTATCGCAACAGTACTGGCAGGTACTTTCAATGAGCAACATCGCTCGGGACAAACAATATCTGGTAGCTTGGGTGCTGACTTTTTTGCAGTAGGACCTGTGCAAACTATTCCAAATGCAGATAATGCCGGTAGTGCCACCGTCACAGCTAGTATCAATGATTATAGTGCTTTGACAGCATCAGATTATGAAATTTCTTATGATGGTGCGAATTATACATTAACAAGGCTAGATGATGGTTCCACAACTAATTCAGCAACAGGTGCATTTAATGTTGATGGCGTTCAATTTAACGTTGGTGCAGGTGCAGCAGCAGGTGATACGTATTTAATAAGACCGACCCGCTTAGGAGCATCACAAATAGGGGTGTTGCTCACTCAAACTAATGATATTGCCGCAGCAGCACCTGTTAGAACAAGCGCGCAAGTAGCCAATATTGGAGATGCGATCATTAGTCCTCCCCAAGTGACTGACATTAGTAATCCTGATTTGCGTGATACAGTTGAAATTCGTTTTAATGATCCTGCTACCAGCTATGATATTGTCAACGTCACTGATGCAAGTGTGATTTCAGCCGGTAATGCTTACACTAGTGGTGCCGATATAAGCTTTAACGGTATTACGGTACAAGTCAGCGGTAGTCCTGCAGCTGGAGATATATTTGTAGTAGAAAATAATACTAGTGCAGTATCCGATAACACTAATGCATTAGCATTACTGGGCCTGCAAACAGCTAGCACTGTTGATGGTAGCAGCAATTACCAAGAAACGTATGGATCTTTAGTTGGTAGTGTAGGTACTGTGTCTCGCCAGACACAGCTTAACGTACAAGCGCAAGACCGCTTGCTACAAGATGCTATTGATACTCAACAAAGTATATCGGGTGTAAATTTGGACGAAGAGGCTATTAACTTAACTAAATATCAACAAGCTTATCAGGCTGCAGCACAGGTTATTTCTACCAGTAATGAGCTATTTCAAACATTCATTGCAGTATTATCGAGGTAATTCATGAGAGTTTCTACATCTGCATCTTTTCTGCAGGCAACACAAGATATTCAGTCAAGTCTATCTAAAATAGCCAATTTACAAGATCAGGTAGGTTCAGGAAAAAAATTAGCCCGCCCCTCTGATAATCCAATTGATTTTGCCCGTTCCATTGATCTCAATCAGGCGATTGGACAGTTGGAACAATATGAAAGAAATAGAGGAGTAGCAGGTCAGCAGTTGGGATTAATCGATGCTTCTTTGTCAAGCGTGAATAACGTATTGCAAAGGGTAAGAGAATTGACTATCCAGGCAAATAATACGATACAGACAGATGAAACACGTAGCATTATTAGAGGTGAGGTAGAGCAGCGTCTGAATGAATTGTTAGGTTATGCCAATACGCTTAATGGTAATGGTGAATATCTTTTTGCGGGTGGTAAGGGTAAAACCCAACCATTTACTTTATCTGCATCAGGAACAGTTTATCATGGTGATCAGACCGCTTTAAGTATACAAATTTCTACTAATCGTACACTAGATATAAGTGCTTCTGGTTATGAAGTTTTCCAACAAATTCGTAATGGTAATGGTACATTTGTGGTTGATAGCGATGCTGCAAATACAGGCAGTGGTTTAATTAGCCCTGGATCTGTCACAGATGGCACCGTATATGTACCACACGATTTCTCGATCGTGTTTACATCGCCAACGACTTACGATGTAGTTAATAATACAACGGCTACTACGATATTAACTGCGCAAACTTATGACGACGGAGAGCCAATTAATTTTAACGGTGTAGAAGTTAAGATAAGTGGTGATGTTGCTACAGGTGATGAATTCACAGTCAATGCAAGTCGCAATCAAGATGTTTTTCAAACCTTGAATGATTTGATTGATACTTTATCAATAACACCTTCAGACGAAGCTATGGAGGCTCAGCAAATTCAAGGTTATCAACGCGCGCTAGGGGACCTGGATCTGGCAATTGGTAATATACTAGATGTTCGTACCTCTGTGGGCACACGTCAAAATGCCTTAGAGGCCGCTGGGGATGAAGCATCCAGTGCCAAGCTTGGTTTGCAGCAGACATTATCTGATATAGAAGATGTCGATTTAGCTGAGGCGATTAGTAGGCTCTCGTTTGAAACCACTACGTTAGAAGCGGTACAGGCAACATTTGCAAGCATACAGAGACTAAGCCTGTTCAATTTTTTACGTTAATAACGCTTATAGTTCGCAAGCAGCCATTTATCGTGAAATATTGCTAGGTCAGAGGAAAACAGCTAAATATTTTTCCCTTTACTTATTGGTATTTTGTTTACTTATCTCGAATTATATGTTCGTTTATACTTGATATAGTAACGTATATCTGTTTACACAATATTTAGTTTCTGGTCTTAAAGTTTTTTTTTCTACCGCCGATAGTCTACGCCAAGGGCAAGGCGGTAGTGTCTTTGAGTTAACTCCGCTATGTCATCAATTAATTTTGAAAAGACTATAAATATTAGGTTTTTTAAGGAGTTTCCACAATGCCACAAGTGATTAATACTAACCTGTTCTCGTTGAATGCTCAGCGAAACTTAAATGAAACATCAAACGCATTAGGTACTTCGCTACAACGTTTGTCCTCTGGTTTGAGAATTAATAGTGCGAAAGACGACGCTGCTGGTATTGCGATCGTTGAACGATTCACTACTCAAATTCGTGGATTAAACCAAGCGGTACGTAACGCAAATGATGGTATTTCTTTTGCGCAAACTGCTGAAGGTGGTTTGGGCGGTGCAACAGATAACTTACAGCGAATTCGTGAGCTTGCGGTGCAAGCAGCGAATGATACTAACACAGTTTCTGACCGTGAAGCGCTAAACAACGAAGCACAGCAGCTGATTTCTGAAGTTCGCCGTATTGCTAATACTACACAATTTAACGGTCAGAACGTTCTTGATGGTTCGGCTCCAACTTTGACTTTCCAAGTAGGTGCAAACCAAAACCAAACTATTTCTGTCACAGGTGTTGATGCGCGTGCAGAAGTATTAGGTGCGCGTATTTCAACTTCAGGATCTATCGATCGAACAGCAATTGATGCCACTATTGCAGCAGACGACATTGTTATTAACGGTGTTTCAGTCGATCTAAGTGGCTTGTCTGCGGGTGATTCAGTAGACTTGCTTGTTAATCAAATTAATGCTGTGTCTGGTACATCAGGCGTGCAAGCATCTCGTGCTACAACAGTTACTACAGCTGATTTAACAGCGGCTGCAGCTGATGTGACAATTAACGGTGTAACCGTTACATTACTTGGTGGTGCGGGTAACGCGGCGACTGACCTTGCATCTCTTAATGCAGTAGCTACTCAAACAGGTGTGACTGCAGTAGCAGGTACAGCGGCTGGCGACTTCGCATTAACAAATACAGATGGTACCGATATTGTTATCGGTGGCACCGGTCTAGGTGCTGCGCAAACAGTATCAGCAGGTATTGTATTAGCGGGTGATGTATCTGAAAGTAATACTAACTTTGCAGTTGCTGGTACGTTTGCTGTTGAAGTAGGAAATGCCTTAGGTGCTGCTCAGACAAATAACAACGTGACTGCAACTAATGTATTGACTCAAACAGATGCAGCAGCAGCATTGTTAACTATTGACTTTGCATTAGATCAGATTAACGGTTTGCGTTCAGAGCTAGGTGCGGTTCAATCTCGTTTTGAATCAACTATCTCTAACTTGCAGATTACTTCTGAAAACCTAACTGCTGCACGTTCGCGAATTCAAGATACTGACTTCGCGGCTGAGACTGCAGAGTTAACTCGTACACAGATTCTGCAACAGGCTGGTTTGTCAATCGTGTCACAGGCAAACTCGTTACCGCAGTCAGTGTTATCACTACTTCAGTAATTTTAAAGTATCGGTATTACGTCTGGGAGAATTTTCCAGGCGTAATATCATTTCTAATGAGAGTGCGTCATGAATAATCAAATATTCTCAATAGGAAAAGTGATAGATGCAAATCAATCTTTCACAGTATCGAACCAAAATGTTCGATCAGGCAATGGACTAGCCTCAGTAGTTTCTTTAAATGCTAAATCAAATGCTCAGAAAATCGAGCCCAACGTTAATGAAATAGAGCAGCAAGCAAAGCAGCTGAATGATTTTATTAAACAATCTGAACTAAATCTTAAGTATTCAGTTGATGATGACAGTGGCTTTATCGTCATTACAGTAACCGAAGAGGATACCGGCAAATTTGTCCGGCAAATTCCTGCAGAAGAGTTCATCGCGATTGCCAGTCTTTTAACGCCAGACACAGAAAATCAAGAAGTTACTACTGGATTATTAATCGCAGATAAGGTCTAGACCACTAGGCATCATTCTTGCAAATTAATCTAAATGTCTATAACGATAAATTTTTAGCTCTATGGCGGGTTCTATTACATCTTTAGGAATTGGCTCAGGTATTGATCTTGAGTCATTGCTATCCAATATACTGCAAGCTGAGCAGAGGCCATTAATATTACTAGAAGGGCGTAAAGTTACTGCTCAGACCAAAATCAGTGCTTTGGGTCAATTAAAAAGTTCTATCTCTGATTTTCAGACTGCGGTAAAAGCGTTAGCCAACGAGGCAGATTTTAGAGTTGTTAGCGCTAGCAGTTCCAACGAAGATGCATTTACAGCAACTGCATCTAGTGCAGCTGTAAAAGCTAGTTATGATCTCTCAGTGACTCAATTAGCAAGCAATAACCGAACTGGTACACAAATTATTGCCGATAAGGCTGCTGCATTGGGTACAGGTTCTATACAAATTAGCGTCGGAACTGAGGCTTTTACATTAAATATAGATTCTTCAAATAATTCTTTAGAACAAATTCGTGATGCTATCAATAGTGATACAAATAACACTGGGGTCAGTGCAAATATCATTAATGTTGATGGTGGAGCAAAATTAATATTTACCGCTGATGAAACAGGCCTAGCCAACCAGATCACTATTGATGTGACAGATGATGATGCAAACAACACCGATAACGCAGGTTTATCGCAAGTAGTGTTTGGATTGACTGAAATTGATCCTGCCCAAGATGCTATTTTCACAATTGATGGTGCCACGGTGACGCGCTCAAGTAATGAGATTGATGATGTTATAGACGGGGTCACATTGTCTCTAAATGCTATAGGTGCAGGAACTTTAACATTAGGTGAAAATAAAATAGCTGCTCGTGGAAAAGTTTCTAATTTGGTAGATGCTTATAATAAATTTTCGGCTGCTATAGATGCGCAACGAGGTTCATCGCTTTCTGGAGAAGCGTTGCTGCTAACTTTAGAAAATCGTGTCCGTGGCCAATTTTCTACCCCTTATGGTGATACTAGTTCTCAAATTAGTCTGTTACTTGAAGTGGGTATCTCGTTTGATGAAGATGGTATCGCCAGTTTTGATGAGAGTAAATTTGAAGAGCTTGCACAGTCTAACTTTGAAGATCTGCAGTCATTATTCACTGATCCGGATAATGGATTTGTTGCTAGTATGGATGATTTGCTTGAATCATATTTACAAAGTGATGGATTGATTGACGCTAGAACAAAGGGCTTAAATTCGACCTTGGATAGCATAGACGATGATATTGAAACGGCAGAATTACGACTTGCGCGCACGGAAGAAAGATTACGTGCTCAGTTTATTTCACTTGATGTACTAACAAGCCAACTGAGTGCAACTAGTTCATTTTTAACTACACAATTAGCTAATTTACCAGGCTTTGGTAATAACAATAATTAGGGAGATTAATCACAATGAATGGACGCCTAGCAATAGACAGTTATTCTAATATGGGTGCTTACGGGCAAGTTGAGCAGGCTGATGGGCATGAGTTAATAAGACTATTGTACGTTACTTTAATAACTCGAATTTCTGAAGCAAAATACTGTATTGAAATAGACAATATTAATGAAAAAATTGTTAAGTTGACTAAGGCGCTAAATATATTAGATGGACTAAGAATGGCGCTAAATCATGATGAGGGCGGAGAAATCTCGGCTAATCTTGATGCCTTATATGATTATATGCAACGCCAGTTGGTCCAGGCCAATGCACATAACAATATTGAAATTCTTGAGGAGGTAAAAGGGCTAGTAGAAGAAATTATGAGTGCCTGGGTCCTTATTCCTGCGGAGTTAAGAAAATAAACTATGGATACTGGTGAAAGTTTAAGGCAGCAAATCATGCATGCTATCCATGCCAGCGAAAATATTATTAATTGTTTGCACGTGGGTGATTTCGAGGCGGCAAAAAAATATGATTTAGAACGTGCGAGTTTTATTCGTGACTTATCAAAATACCAGAATCTTGATGACTTAGTACCTAAATATGGTGCTCAGCTGGAAAAACTATCGGAGTTAAATACTACTATTCTTACCATCAGTGGGAAATTGCGTGACGAAGTTTTGACGCAAATTGTTACAGAACAAGCAAATAGAGCAGGACATGAGCAGTATCTCCGGCATCAAGGACTATAGTTGAGTAAATTTCCTGTTAGCAAGTACGCGAGGCTATTTAAGTAATTACATAAATTGGGTTTGGTCCAGATAGCAACTATATGAGCTAAGTTCATGAATAACATGGACTTATCAATAAATAATCGTTAATATTTGTTTTGTGTTAATTAATGGCTAATTAATTTACTGATAATTCTCAATAAATTTCCGGTTCATTATGTATAACTACTGGTTTATTAGGGAAATGTAGAATATTATCTAGTGACGTTTTATTGCCATTAAGTGCCATAAAAACTCCAAATAATAATTAAAACAATAAATGGAGCGAGTAAACGAACGTTGGAGGGAGATTTACAATGCGAAGTGTAATTGAAGATCAGCAGCCCCAAGGCAGTAGTGCTGAAACTAAAGAAACAGTTGCTGCGAGACGTCGGCGCAGTAAGTCGTTTTTAGATGGTCATAGTCATGCTATTCAAAATGTTTGTAAGCTGGTTGAGCATGTCGCAGCGACTACCGCGAATGTCCTAATTCTTGGCGAATCAGGTACCGGTAAAGAATTAGTTGCACGCGCAGTTCATTCGTTTTCAAATCGCGCAAAAAATCCTTTTGTTCCTGTCAATTGTGCAGCCATACCTTCAGAGTTACTTGAAAGTGAGTTGTTTGGGCATGAAAAAGGTGCTTTTACTGGTGCTATTACTGCGCATAAAGGCAGGTTTGAGTTAGCCCAACATGGCACAATATTCTTAGATGAAATAGGCGATATGGACTTGCAGATGCAGGCCAAATTGCTACGCGTATTACAAGAAAAAGTATTTGAGCGAGTAGGCGGTACCAAGCCTATACAGGCTGATGTACGTATAGTTGCCGCAACACATCGTAATTTAGAAGAAATGGTTGCGAGTGGAGAATTCCGTGAAGATCTTTTTTATCGTCTTAATGTTTTCCCTATTGATATGCCACCGCTACGACGGCGTGTTGAAGATATTCCAGCATTAATCTGTGCTATTACAGATCGGTTAAAGCGTGACAATGGTACAAATTTTTCATTAACTAATGATGCAGTTAAAATTTTAGCTAATTATCCGTGGCCAGGTAATGTAAGAGAATTGTCTAATCTTATTGAGCGTTTAAGTATACTTTACCCCAACAGTTCAATAGATTCATTGCAACTACCTGAAAAACTACGTAATAAAGCTTCTATTAATCCATCATCAACAGAAGAGGATGACATTGGCTTTATTGAGCAAATTGTTGAGCCATTTGCTGTGGAAGAACCAGTACCGGCTTTACATGCATATGGGCACTTGCCTGAGTCTGGTTTTGATCTGAAAAGCTACATTGGCGATTTGGAAGTGCACTATATTCGCGAAGCATTAGAAGCATCGAATGGTGTTGTTGCACAGGCTGCAAAACTGTTGGGTTTACGTCGCACAACATTAGTCGAGAAGTTGAAGAAGTACGGTATTCAGAGGTAATGTTGTCGGTATTTTGGCATTTTTTTAACTAATAATATTTAAGCTCTTAATTTATATAGATAAATTATTTTAGGCATGCTGTTTGCAGATAGTTAATTAACTGGCAGATATTCTGCTCACTATTATTAACTACTAGAAGCAAACAAAAGGGCGTGTTGTATGAGCGCAGTATCAAATTTATCGAATGCCGATCTACACTTGGCGTTTGAACAATTTAATCAAATCTCAGAGCAATTCACTCATGCATATCAAGACCTAGAAGGTCGATTCAAGCAAATTAAAAGTGAGTTGTCTGACACTAAAACAAAGCGTCTACAAGAACTCGCGGAAAAAGAGCAACTAGCTAATCGTATGCAACTCCTATTGATGGCATTACCCATGGGGGTAATGGTTCTTGATAGTGAAGGTGTTATCCGTGAATGCAACCAGGCCTCAACCAAACTATTAAATACACCATTGCAAGGTTTAGTTTGGTCGCAAGTCATCAAAAATTTATTTCCGCAACAAGCACAAACCGATATTAGCAGCCTTTATATAAATGGAAGAAATCTACATTTTTCTTCCAAGACCATTGTAGGCTCTAAGGACTCGCTAGTATTAATTAATGATGTGACAGACCCTGTTACGCATGTTGATAGTGTTAAAAGAAAAGAACGCCTCGCATTTTTGGGTAATGCAATTGCATCCATCGCACATGATATAAGGACGCCACTCGCCACTTCATTTCTTTATTTGTCAAACCTAAACAAAAAATTAACCAGTGAAGAAAACACTAAAATTGTCGAAAAAATTAAATACAATTTAAAAACCTTAGAAAATACTATCAATAGCATGTTGTTATATGCCAAGGGCGGTGCCGATACATTCGAGTCTATGGAGTGTAAAAAGTGCTGCGAATTAATCGCGAGTGATCTATTTGAAATATTTCCGAAAGTAACTTTTAGCATACATGCACAAGAAAATCTTAAAAATAAATACATCAAGGCAAACTTTGATGCCTTGATGACAGTATTCAGAAATTTAATTTCAAACTCTCAGGCAGTATGTAAAGGCGAAGTGACAATTGAGATCAATTTTTTATGTGATGCGAATGATTTTATGAAAATCACAATTTTGGACAATGGCCCTGGTATTGATTATGAAAATTTTGAAAAGATATTCGAACCATTTTTCACATCAAGAAAAAATGGTACGGGCCTAGGTTTGTCTATTGTTAAATCAATTATTGATTCACATCAAGGTGAAATACGCGCTGAGAATGCATTAAACGGTGCTCAATTTACCATTATGTTGCCTATGGAATACACACAATCAATGCCAAAACTGGATATAAATAAATAATATGGCTAACAACAGGGAGGATTTAATGTCTAACACAACAATACTGATTGTTGAAGATGACCAGGAATTATTGCAAGCGCTATCTGATACATTAGCCATTGAAGGCTATTCGGTGCATACCGCAAATACCTTAGCTAAAGCTGTCGCAGTATTAAATAACAATGAAATTGATTTAATCATTAGTGATGTAAATTTCAATGATGAAGATTCATTTGCATTGGAAACAGGCGTGGATTTGCTTAAGTATACGCGTGAAAATTCTCTGCTCATTCCATTTGTTCTGATGACTGCTTATGCCACAGTTGATAAGGCAGTTGAGGCAGTTAAATTAGGCGCTATAGATTATTTGGTTAAGCCTTTTGAAGCTGAACAATTAATTGCAATTGTGGAAAAAAATACCTTAGTTAAGAAAGACGATTCAATTTTTGTTGCTGTAGACGATGAGAGTGTGCGTATCAAACGGCTTGCTGCTCAAGTAGCTTCTACTGATGTATCCATACTTATTAATGGTGAAAGTGGTACTGGTAAAGAGGTATTGGCAAATTATATTCATCATTGTTCAGCGCGAACTGATGGACCGTTTGTAGCTATTAATTGTGCTGCGATTCCAGAAAATATGCTTGAAGCAATGCTATTTGGTTATGAGAAGGGTGCATATACAGGCGCACATACTTCTAATCCAGGTAAATTTGAACAGGCGCAAGGCGGGACTTTGTTACTCGATGAAATTTCTGAGATGGATATTTCATTGCAGGCTAAATTATTGCGTGTGTTGCAAGAAAAGCAGGTTGAGCGCTTGGGAGGCAAGCAGGTTATTGATCTTGATGTAAGAATTTTAGCTACTACCAATAGGAATATAAAAAAGGAAGTAGAAGAAGGGCGTTTTAGAGAGGATCTGTATTATCGTTTAAGTGTATTTCCAATCACGCTTAAACCTTTGCGTGAGCGCAAGGATGATATTTTACCAATTATTGAATCATTGCTATATAAATACAGAAATATTGCCGGTATTGCGACAATTTCTGATACAGCAAGAGATAAGCTAGTGTCATATCGTTGGCCGGGTAATGTGCGAGAGCTGGATAATGTCGTACAGCGATCAATTGTGCTATCAAATGGTGGTTTGATTTTACCTGAGCATATTTATATTGAAGATGAAAAGCATGATGAAAAAATAGAGATTAGTCAAAGTAGTTTAAAAGATAATGAAAGAAATTTAATTTTACATGCTTTAAAAGAAGGCAAAGGCAGCCGCAAACATGCTGCTGAAAAATTGGGCATCAGTCCAAGAACACTACGATATAAATTGGCTAGATTAAAAGATGAAGGCGTTGAAGTGCCTTCAGCATTTGGTGTGGCTTAAGGAGAAAATATATATGGAAAAAATAAATTCTAGCGAACTGTTAAGCCAATTGCAGGTACTTGCACGTAAAGTTCAGCAGGGCGGTGAGCAAAATCTTGATAATGATATTAATCAAACTACCCAGTTTTCAGAATTAATGAAGGATTCTATTAATAAAGTTAATGAACAACAGAGTAAAGCAAGTGAGTTAACTAAAGCATTTGAAATGAATGCTACTGATGTACCTTTATCAACTGTAATGATAGAAATGCAAAAAGCACGGGTATCGTTTGAAGCTCTAAAACAAGTCAGAAACCAGTTGGTAGATGCATATAAACAAGTTATGAATATGCCACTTTAATAATAAAATTAATAACAGTATTTAAAAGAGGACAGTCATGGATGGCGATGTAAGCATTCAACAAAACGCTGTGATGCCTGATAAAGCGATGCGCATTACTAAAACGATAGTTTCTTCAGTGAGTACATTATTTGGTTTAGCTGCTGTATTAGCGCTAAGCGTAGCAGTCATTATGTGGGCTACAAAACCTGAATATTCATCTATTGTAGATAATGTTTCTGATAGTGATATGAGTGCCATAACAAGTATTTTAGCTGCTAATAAAATACCTTATAAAATAGACAATAGTTCGGGTGACTTACTAGTTGCTAATAACAAGAAACAACAAGCAAGACTATTAATATCTGCAGAAGGATTGCCAAATTCGAGTCCCACCGGTTATGAGATGCTTAAAAAAGATACTACCCTGGGCACCAGTCAGTTTTTAGAAACAGCGCGCTATCAACACGCGCTTGAGACTGAATTAAGCCGTTCAATTTCTTCGATGAGAAATATTGAAACAGCGCGTGTTCACTTGGCAATACCTAAACGTACTGCATTTATGCGTAAAAAAGACCATAGTAGTGCGTCTGTAATGGTGAAAGTGGCTGGCGGTAGAAGGCTAGACAAAGAGCAAGTAAATTCGATCGCTCATTTGGTTGCTTCAAGTGTAGCTTACCTAAAAGTGTCTGATGTTGCTGTCGTTGATCAGTGGGGTAATTTACTTAATTCAAGCAGCACAGATAAGAGTATGGAGTTCTCGAAAAAGCAATTTGACTATAAAAAAGAAGTTGAGTCACTTTATGTAGAACGTATCGAATCCATGCTGGCGCCTATACTTGGTTATGGTCGGTTTAAAGTTCAGGTTAATGCTGATATGGACTTTACGCGCGTTGAAAGCACACAAGAATTATTTGATTCCAGTCAAGATAAGATTAGAAGCGAGCAAATTATTGATCAACAGCAAGTCGGTGTGCTTGGGGCCATAGGTATACCTGGCGCATTAACTAATCAACCACCGGCAGCAGGTACAGTTGAACCGCAAGATGCAGATGCTGAAGGTGAAAACAATACACAGACTCCAACCAATACTAACCGTAACTCAGTTAGAAATTATGAACTGGATAAAACTATCAGGCATGTAATGCAGCCGATTGGTGAGTTGAAGAAAATCACTGTTGCTGTGGTTGCTGATGACTGGGTAACAGTAGCCTCTAATGGAAGTGAAACTAGAACTGAGTTGGTAGAAGAAGATTTTGATTTGATTAGAGGCATAGTTAGAGAGGCCATTGGGTTTGATGAGGAACGCGGCGATAGCATCTCAGTGTATAATAAATCATTCCAGACTATTGCAGTTGATGCAATTCCTGAAATGCCTATCTGGAAACAAGATTGGTTTGGTTCAATTATCAAACAAGTATTAGCAGGAATAGCTGTACTGATCATAATATTTACAGTAGTAAGGCCAACCATGAAAACCCTGCGAAATAGTTTAAGCGAAACAAGTGCTGATAATCCTAACAAGCAACTCCCACCCGCAGTACCAGGTGCATCAATAGCTGATGGACAAAGCAACGATTTTACAATGCAAAGTGCGCATGGTTTTGCACAGCCAAACTATGTTGAACAATTAGCGATGGCTAAAAAATTAGTTGATAAAGACTCGCGACAGGTCGCAAAAGTGGTTAAAAACTGGGTGGCTGAATAATGGCTGAGGAGTTACCTGCACTTGAAGCACAGCGCGAGCTGAATGGCACAGAAAAAGCGGCCATTTTGCTGATGATTTTAGGTGAGGAAGATGCTGCTCAAGTATTGCAACATATGAGTCCGGAGGAATTACAAAATCTCGGCGAAGCCATGACCAATATTAGTGATATTACTCAGCATGAAATTTACAATGTGATGCTAGAATTTGCTGATAGTACTAAGAGTACGACTCCACTTGATATTGGTGCGCATGATTATCTTAAGAAAGTATTAAAGTCAGCCTTGGGTAATAATAAAGCCAAGAATATTCTTTCACGCATTGTTCTGGGACCAGATGCAAAAGGCCTTGAAGTGTTGAGATGGATGAATGCAGAAACTATCTCAGACTTTATTAAAGACGAACATCCACAGATTATTGCCACACTACTAACTCAACTTGATGGTGAACTTGCTGGAAGTGTGTTGGAAAGCCTGGATGAAAATTTGCAGCCTAGAGTCATCGAAAGAATAGCGCTAATGGAGGATGTTAACTCAGAAGCTTTAAAAGAATTAGATGCGTTGATTGAGGATTATTTCAAAAAAGATAAGCCAGATAAAATACCAAGTGTGGGTGGACCCGCTATTGCAGCAGGTATTTTAAATAATGTTAAAACTGATATCGAAAGCAGTGTCATGGACGCGATTAATGATCGCGATAAAAAGCTGGGCGATAAAATAAAGAGTTTAATGTTTGTATTTGACAACTTGTTAGATATCGATGACCGTGGTATGCAAACTATTTTGAGGGAGTCTCCACAAGATAG